>QOAM01000014.1 GCA_003978075.1 Thermodesulfatator sp.
GGTTTGGCATAAATTAAACTTGAAAGTTGCTCAGAGGTCTCTTCTTTTGGGTTTCGCCGGTTTCGAATCTCTCCTTTTGAGCGCTAACCTTTCTCCCTCCTTTCTGCCGTTCTCAAGCCGCCTTCTTTAGAACTTCCGGTTCGGAAGGGAAGCTTTCCACGAGGAGTCTAGCGAGGTCCACCTTTCGGCTGGCGTTGTCTATGCCTATGCCCACTATGTTTCCGTTTTCGTCGAGGTCCAGGACCACGCCCTCGGCCACTTCTACGGCGTCCACTCCGGGCTTTTCCGAAAGGTCGATATAAAGGGAGTCGGTTTCAGGGTAGTATCTGAGCCTCATGGTTTAAACCTCTTGTTGGGGAAGGCATGTGTATGGTGGTTTTGTCTTCCAGGATGATGACCCGGAAGACTCTTCCTCCGAACTCTTCCACCACTCCCCAGAACCTCCAGCGATTGTCCTCTTGGCACTCCACCTTTATGGGGTTTTCTACGATCCTGATGCACTACTCCTTTTCTTCAAAACCTCTTCTTCGAAGTATCTGGTGAACCCGTACTTGGTTTTCACGGCTTAATAGTATCTGGTGGGGCCTTCTTTTCCAACCCGGAATTGATGTAGACAGTCCGGGGACAGTTTGGGGACGGCCACGATCTTACGAAATCTCACGCTTTCTTGCTGAAAAGATGCGAAATCTTTGTATGTATGGAAGTTCGAATCCTGGCGGCCCCACCAGACAAGAAGCGATAGGCCTCTTTCCCTTGGCTTTCAATACTTTGCTGTAAATTTAGTCCTTCCGGGAATTGTAGGGAAGGCCATTTTGGGGCTGAATTTTTGGGGATAGGTAAAAAGTATTGGTTCGGCAAAAAAATCGATTCTAGGGCCATTCTGGAGCCATAGAGAGGGTATTTTGGAAGGGGGTTAGCCCCACCTTTGACTTTCCCCACTTTTTCCCCATCCTCAAAAGACTAGAGCATAAAAGACCCTGTGCATCCAGGTGGGGAATAGGTGGGGAAAAGGATCTTCTTGGAATGATTGGATTCCGAAACCCTTGATATTCTTGGTGCCCCCGGGAGGACTCGAACCCCCAACCCACGGCTTAGAAGGCCGCTGCTCTATCCGATTGAGCTACGGGGGCTTTCCTTAAATTTTGACATAGCTCAACCCTTAAGCAAGGGCCTCCTCTTCTTTGCTCTCCGGAACCTCCTCTTGGGAAGGGATCTCCGGAGCTCGAATAAATTCTCGAATTTTTTCTACCTCTTGCGGGAGATCGGGATCTTGCTGGCACATCTCACACTGACGGATGTGCCGCTGGATGAATTCCATCATACGTGCTGGAGCTAAAGCATCCTCACGTACTTTGAGAAACCAGTCCCGGATAAGGATCCTCAGGCGCTTGCACTGCATACCCCTTTCTCTAGTCTCTTTACGAGACTTTTTTCAAAGCTCTCCAGAAAATATAAGCTCGCCATTTTCCCTTGGGGCTTGCCCCGAGTTTTTTAAATCTTCTCTGGGACCATTTTCGTGGCCTTCCGGAAATTCTTAAAAACCTCGCTCGAAGGTCTCTCCTTGACGAGAGGGAGAGCAGCCTTTATATAAAAGGGCCAAGAATGAAAATCAAGGGGTGAGACATCTATGGCCAGACACAAGAAGATCGAACGGCAGCGGGAGATCGAGCGCCGAAGACGCCGTCGAGCTAAGTTAGCTAAACTACGTGCCAAAGGACTTTTCCCCCGGCCGGAGGGCTATGATCCCCGGGTCTACCCCTATGTGGCCTATGCTGTAGCTAAAGGTCTCATGAGTTTAGAAGAGGCCTTAAAACGTCTAGAGGCAGCTAAACTTCCTGAGGCTCAAACCCAGTAAATCTCAGGGGCGAGCCTTTTCAATCAACCTCAACATTTCACGAACAGCCTCGGCCATCCCTACCAAAAGGGCCCGTCCTACAATGGCGTGTCCGATACTGAATTCGATTATCTCAGGGATAGCAGCCACTGGTTCAATATTTTCGTAAGAAAGCCCGTGACCGGCATGCACCTCGAACCCCAGGTCCCGGGCTACCCGAGCCGCTTCTTCTAGACGGGCTAATTCCTTTTCTCTTTCCTCCTCCCCCCGGGCTTCGGCATAATGTCCCGTGTGGAGTTCTACTACATCGGCCCCGGTGCGAGCCGCAGCCTTGAGCTCCTCCGGATCGGGATTGATAAAAAGACTCACTTTCAGGATACCTCCTTCCTTGAGACGCTCTACCACCTGGGCCACCTTTTTGGTGTGTCCCTTGACCGCTAGCCCCCCTTCAGTGGTAATCTCCGTCCTTTTTTCGGGGACTAGGGTTACTTGATCCGGCCTGACCTCCAGGGCGAACTGGATCATCTCCTCCGTGGCAGCCATTTCCAAGACAAGTTTGGTCTTTACGATTTCCCGGAGCAGCCGGACATCCCGCTCTTGAATATGGCGCCGATCTCCCCGGAGATGCACTACGATCCCGTGGGCCCCTCCGAGTTCGGCCAGCACCGCGGCGTGGACCGGATCGGGATAATGCACCTTGCGGGCTTCCCTTACCGTGGCTACATGGTCTACATTTACCGCAAGCTTGGCCGGCATATATTCCCTCCTTTGAAGAAATTTTACTACTTTCTTATGCCCTCTAGGGGCCAACTTTTCAAGGACTTGGGCCTCAAGAGCCGCCATGCGTGCTGCTGCCACCCCTCCTCTTTCATGTTCATGTCCCAAGAGATGGAGAAGACCGTGTACCGCCAGAGCCAAAAGATAGGCCTGATAGGGGAAACCGTAGGATTCAGCCTCCCGACGGGCGGTATCTTGAGAGATGAAAATCTCCCCCAAAAAAGGGGAGCGAGGGGGACGCCGGCCTTCCCAATAGGAAAAAGAAATTACGTTCGTGGGACCAGAACGTCCTAGATACTGCCGATTGATTCCCGCTATAGTCTTGTCGTCCACTAGATAGATCTCGAGAGTCTTTTCCGGGAGCCCCAAGATTTCTAAGGCTTCAGATAGTTTTTTCTGCAAATATTTTTTCACTTCTCTAGCACCTTGCGGGCAAAGATGAGGTAGCCGGTGTGGGCCACCATGCGGTCCTCTGGCCGGAGCCTTTCCGGATTCACCTTGTAAAATCGTTCCAGGACTTCCTGGACCTCCAGACCTACGAAGGGCCAAGCGTAAAGGGCTTCCAGGAGACGGGAGACTTGATTAACTGTGGGGACCAAGGCCCCGAAGGGGGCCCCTCCCTTGAGGGCTTTCCAGGCCCCGGGTAGCAGCTCCCAGGGCTCGCGCACATCTAAAAAGAGGGCGTCTACCGCCTCTTTTTCTTCAAAGCCCCCCCGGGCCTCCTCCCGGAAGATCACCCGCTCAAGCAGCCCCACCCGGGCCAGATTCCTTCGGGCCACCTCCCGAAAGCGGGCCTCCTTCTCATAAGTGATAACCCGTCCCTCTGGCCCTACAGCTGCGGCCAGAGCTAGAGTGAGGGCCCCGGACCCTGTGCCGCACTCGAGAACCGTCTTCCCCGCCTGTATATCCAGCTTCAGGAGCACCAGGCCGATCTCCTTGGGATAAATGATCTGGGTGGCCCGGTGAACCTTCATCAGGTGGTCGTGGAGGGTGGGCTTCAGGGCGTAAAAAGGCTGGCCTCTCTGGCCCAAGGCCTTGCTTCCCCAAGGTTTTCCCAAGAAGACCCCTAGGTTCACTACATCGCGATGGGTGTGAAAAGGGCGATCTTGAGCAGGCAAGAGATAGGTATACCCTCCGGGGGCCAAGAGAAGCAAAAGGTCTCCTTCCCGGATGATCTCGGTCATGTAGGGTATCCAAAAGTTTTTAGGCAGAGTCCCCTGCGGAAAGAAAGGCCTTGTAAGCCTGGTAAGTCATATAAAGATCGGCTTTGTGGGCTACCTCAAAGGGGGAGTGCATGCCCAGAAGCGGTGGGCCTAAATCCACGATATCCATGCCGTAGGCTGCAAGATATTTGGCTACCGTGCCCCCTCCTCCTTCATCCACCTTACCCATGGAGGCTGCCTGATAGATGACCCGGGCTTCGGAAAAAATGCGCCGCAGCCAGGCCACATATTCCGCATGGGCATCGTTGGCCATGTACTTCCCACCGTGACCGGTGTATTTGGTGAGCACTACCCCGTAGCCCATGCGAGCGTCGTTGAGTTTTTCGTGGACCTCGAGGTAATGGGGATCCATGCCCGCTGTAACATCCCCGGAAATGGCCCGCGTCCGCAAGAGGGCCTCGAGCACTGTATCCCCCTGAGGGGTGATCCCCCAAAGTTTGAGGTAATCATAGATCAGCTTTTCCAGAAAGCGACTTTTGGCCCCGGTGTTGCCGTCGGAGCCGATCTCTTCCTTGTCCAGAAAGATCACCAGAGTAGAGTACTCCGGCTCTTGCAGGTCGAGCAGGGCGGCGAGGGCGGCAAAGGCGCAAATGCGATCGTCTTGTCCGTAACCACCAATAAAGGCCCGATCAAGGCCCACTTCCACCGCCGGTCCAGCTGGCACTACTTCCAACTCTGCACTTACGAAGTCCTCCTCGGTAATTCCGTATCTTTCATGAAGGAGTTTAAGAATGGCCAGCTTTACCCGATCCTTTTCTTCGGGATCGCCGGGCAAGGGAAGCCCCCCTACCAGGACATTAAGTTTCTCGCCGGGAATGGCCTCGGAGAGCTTTTTCTCCCCCTGGACTTTGCGAGCCAGGTGGGGCAAAAGGTCGCACACTGTCAGCACCGGATCATCAGGGGTCTCTCCCAGGACTATTTTTATCCGACTTCCATCGGGTTTGATCACCACCCCATGAAGGGCCAAAGGCCGGGCCACCCAGTGGTATTTCTTGATGCCTCCGTAGTAATGAGTCTTAAAGAAGGCCAACTCCAGCTCCTCATATAAGGGGTGAAGCTTGAGGTCCAGACGAGGGCTGTCAATATGCGTGGCGATAAGGCGCAATCCATAATAGGGGGGCTTTTTTCCAGCCACCAGGGCCGCCAGAGTCTTTTCGCGGAAGATGGTGTAATAGCGGGCTGAAGGTCTTTCACTAAACCCCGCCTTCTTCAAGAGGGTCGTGATGGCTTCTACACATTCCCTTTCCGTTTTGGCCAAAGAGAGGAACCTGCGATAATCCGCGGCCAGTCTCTCCAAAGACTCTTTGTCCTTTTCCGCAAGCTGATCCCAGACAGGTCGAGGACGATAGGCCAGCTCTTCTTTAAGGGCCTTGAGTTTATCTTTGGTTTCCTCCCCCATGAAGACACCTCCCTTTTGGACCTCTGGGGGCAAAGTTAGCCCGGAGGGGCCCTCCGGTCAACTTACCGAGAGGTCTCCGAATGGTGAGAGGCCTTGACCTGGATCAAGGGCAGAGGTCTTAATATGAGAGAGGCTTCTGAAAAATCTGAAGTGATTCACCCAGCATGGTTTGCAATTTTTGGAGGAGGGTTAAGCCGGTGTCCTCCAAGCTTACCGGTAGGCGAAGCACAGAGATGCCCCGTTGGGAATAAAACTCAAGGACCGGACGCGTCCTTTCTTCATACCATCGGAGCTTACGGGCTACGAGCTCCGGCGTGTCGTCTGAACGTCCTCGGCGATCTCCGGCGGGGTCTTCCTGCAGACGCCTCCAAAGGACTTGGTGGTCCCCCCAGAGCTCCACAGCCAGGCGCAAATCCACCAGACGCAGCATTTCCCGGGCCTGGCCCAGGTGGCGGGGAAGACCGTTCAGGACCAGAAGATCCTCTTCACAGGCCCCTTTTCGTCGGAGAAAGGCCCGCAAGATCTTCTCCGCCAGAGGAAAGTGTTCGTCTTCTAAGAGGAGCCCCTCAGCCAGCACCCTACGCACGAAATACACTTCTTCCAGGGTAAATTCCGATAGGTCTTCTCCAGTAGCCACCCGACGGAGCTCCGCCCCGAAATCGAAATGAAGGACCCTTCTACCCAGAAAGCCCTCTCTTTCCAAGGCCTGACCCAAGGGGCTCTTCCCGGCTCCGGTGGGACCAACCAGATGGAGGGCCTTCATGGGAGGAGGGCGTCTACAAAGGCTCGGGGTTCAAAGGGGGCCAGATCCTCCATCTTTTCGCCCAATCCTATAAAACGGATGGGAAGACCAAAGAGGTGGGCCACGGTTACAGCGATCCCCCCTTTGGCTGTACCGTCCATCTTGGTAATGATCAAACTGTGGAGTTTGACGGCCTCGCCGAAGAGCCTGGCCTGACTTACTGCGTTCTGACCGGTGGTGGCGTCTAGCACGAGGATATTCTCGTGAGGGGCACCAGGGATGACCTTCCCGGCCACTCGAACCATCTTCTTGAGTTCCTCCATAAGATTGTATTTGGTGTGAAGGCGCCCGGCGGTGTCTACCAGGACTACATCTACTCCCCGGGCCTTAGCGGCCTCCAGACCCTGATAAACCACGGCCCCGGGGTCGGCTCCCGGAGTCTGTTTGATTACCGGAAAGCCCACCCTCTCTCCCCAGGTCTCTAGCTGTTCGATGGCTGCAGCCCTAAAGGTATCCGCTGCCACCGCCAGCACCGAAAAACCTCGCCCCTCCAAGTGCCAGGCCACCTTGGCCAGGGTGGTGGTCTTTCCCACCCCGTTAACCCCGATGAAAAAGATGATGGCCGGGCTAGCTTCCGGAGGAAAGGGTGGGGAGGGAAGATCCACCATGCGCAGGATCTCCTCGCGTAGGCTCCGCTTGAGCTCTTTTGTGCGCAGAGGTTCTCCTAGGGTGATTTTGCGACGGGCCGGCTCCAACAAGCGGTTTACGGTCTCGATCCCTATATCTGCGGTGATCAGGATTTCCTCTAGTTCTTCAAGAAAGGCCTGATCTACCAGCCGATCAACCTCAAAGAGCTCTCCCAGGGTGTCAGCTAGGCGCTCCCGTGTCTTGGAGAGCCCAGCCCGGAATTTTTGCCAAAGACTGGACTTTTCAGCTTCTTCCTCCTCCGGTGGAGCCTCGGGAACAGGTTCCAGGGGTTCTACTTGGGGGAGCTCCTGAACTTGCTCCGGAGGAGGTTGCTCGGTCTCAACTTCTGGGGGAGGGGCCTTCTTTTTTTTAAATTTCCGCCGGAACCACTTGAGCATCGTTAAACCTTGCGTTAAAAGTTGGCCATACTTTATTATCAATCCTTGGGCGAGGCAAGCCATGGAGATCCAACTTCAGCTGGTCCCGGAAGAGCGAAGGCGTGCGGTACCGGAACTTAAAAATCTGGTATTTGGCCGTCTCTTCACCGAGCATATGTTCGTTATGGAATACGATTGCCGCAGGGGCTGGCATTCCCCCCGCATCGTGCCTTACGGGCCCGTCAGCCTGGATCCGGCGGCTCTGGTACTCCACTATGCCCAGACCATCTTTGAGGGTCTCAAGGCCTACTGGGGGGTGGACAACAAGATCCGTCTCTTTCGCCCTTGGGAAAACCTCAAGCGTCTTAACCGGGGAGCGGATCGGATGTGCATGCCCCGGGTGGATGAGGATCTGGTGCTCACGGCCATCAAAAAGCTGGTCCTCATTGATCAAGCCTGGATACCGCGCGAAAAAGGGGCAGCCCTTTACATTCGGCCTTTTATGTTCGGAGATGAGCCCACCTTAGGGGTTAAACCCAGTCATACCTATCTCTTCCTGATCATCCTTTCCCCGGTGAGCGGTTATTATCAGGAGGGCTTTAATCCGGTGAAGATCTATGTCACCGACGAGTTCGTGCGGGCCGCTCCAGGAGGTACCGGGGAGGTCAAGGCCGGAGGCAATTACGCGGCCAGCCTTAAGGCCGCTGAGGTGGCCAAGGCCAAAGGTTATACTCAGGTGCTCTGGCTAGACGCGGTGGAGCGTCGGTATGTGGAAGAGGTAGGCACCATGAACATCTTTTTCTACTTTGAAGACGAGTTGGTCACCCCAGCCCTTTCCGGAAGCATTCTTCCGGGCATTACCCGGGACTCGGTTCTCCATCTGGCCCGCAGTTGGGGACTTCCGGTATCGGAAAGGAGGATCTCCATCGAGGAGGTGATCGAAGGGGCGGAGAGCGGGCGCCTCAAGGAATGCTTCGGTACTGGGACCGCCGCGGTCATTTCCCCGGTGGGGGCCCTGGCTTACAAGGGGAAAGAGTATCTCATTCACGACGGTCGCACCGGGCCTCTAGCCCGCCGCCTTTTCGAAGAACTTACCGGGATCCAGTACGGTGAAAAGCCGGATCCCTTCGGCTGGACCCTGGTCCTGAGCTAGAATCTGAGGGCCCTGTGGCGGAACTGCGTTTAATCCCCGAGGAGAAACTACCTCAAGATCTGCAACCTCTGGTCCTTGAGGTCTGGGCCGAGAGCGAAACCCCGCTCTTCAAGCTTTTTGAACGACTGCCTCGCGACCTGGCGGCTGATCGTCTGGATCGTCGGCGCTTTCTCCTCTCCGGCCCCTGGATGGCCTTTCGGGCCCTCCTCCAGGAACACTTAGACCTTAAATTCAGCAAGGCCCTCCTGGTCTATCTTGAAGGCCTGCGACCAGATCGGGTCAAGGGCCTTCGTCCTCGCCACGGAGTCATTCCCCCGCAAGACCTCTCCCTGGCCCTCCTTTCCCGAAAAGAGGTTCTGGAGCTGCCTCCTTCCCTCAAGGCCCGCCACCTCTATTTCGGGGTGGAGTTTCAGGGCCCGGAGGTCCTGGCCTTGCAGGTGCTCAAGGGTAGACTGCCTTTCGAGATCCCAGGCCCTGGGCGCCTCCTCCTCTGTGCCAGCCTGGCCGACCTCCTGGTCCACTTGATAAGTCCGCTCTTGGAGGGGGGGTCTCCCCTGCGGGAAGGGGCCCAGCGTTTATGGGAAGATCTGAAAAGGGAAGTCCCGGATTGCGTGATGTAGTTCGGCGAATGCCTTGTCAAGAAACTCCGGATCGGCTAATTTAAGGGCCGCAATTTGCAGGAGGTAGAGGAGATGTCCAGGATCTGCGAGATCTGTGGAAGGCGTCCCCATACCGGGCACAAGATCAGCCACTCGGCCAAGAGGTCTGGGCGCTGGTGGTATCCCAATCTTCAAAGGGTGCGGGTGAGACTTCCCAACGGTCAGGTTCGCCGCCTCCGGGTCTGCACCCGTTGTCTCAAGGCTGGAAAGGTCCAGAAGGCCGTGCGCTAGGAGAAGAGACGTCTTACGCGCAACACCCCTTTTACCGACCGGAGGTTGTTCATAATCCTTTCTAGGTGTTCCCGATCGGTGACCTCCACCACCAGATGAAAGATGGCCCGTCGGTCGGGGGTGGTGTCTACCTCCGCCTTGAGAATGTTAGCTTCAGCGGCGGTGATGGCTCCGGAGACCTCGGCCAGCATACCCTTACGGTCTTGGGTGAGCACGGACAGCTTTACCGGATGGACGGCCCCGTTGGACTTCTCCCATCGGACTTCGATCTTGCGTTCTTCATCTAGCAGAGCCACATTGGGGCAATCGACCCGATGCACCGAGATTCCCCGTCCCCGAGTGATATAACCTATCACCTCGTCTCCGGGCACCGGATGACAGCAGCGACTGAGATGAAAGAGCACATCCCGCATTCCGTCTACAGAAAGCACTTCCCCTTGGGCTCGGTAGTCTCGAGAATCGGTCTCCTTTTCCGTAGTGCGGGGAGGGAGGGGCTTTTCTTCGGGAAAAGCCCGCCGCAGGACCTGGTAAGGGGTGAGCTTGCCGTAGCCCACGGCGGCGATCATCTCTTCCGGGGTCTTGAAGTTGAAACTCTGGGCTACCTTTACAGCCAGAGGAGAATCTAGAAAGTCCGCCAACTGGTGACGGTGTTTGCGAAATTCCCGTCCGAGGACCTCCCGTCCCAGGGCCAGGGCCTGTTCCCGTTCTTCCTGCCGCAGCCACTGCCGGATACGGCTGCGGGCCCTGCTGGTTTTTACAAACTTGAGCCAGTCTCGGCTGGGCTTCTGAGAGGGGGAAGTTTCGATTCGCACTACATCTCCGGTGTGCAACTCATGGTCCAGGGGCACCAAACGATCGTTCACCCAAGCCCGCACGCAGTGATGTCCCACCTCTGTGTGGATGGCGTAGGCAAAGTCCACCGGGGTGGCCCCCCGGGGCAGCACCTTGATATCCCCTTTGGGGGTGAAGACATAAACCTCCTCAGGGAAGAGATCCAGGCGTAAAGACTCCAAGAATTCTCGAGGGTTTTGGAGCTCTTTTTGCAACTCCACCAGCCGCTCGAGCCATTCGAACTTCCGGCCCTGGCCCGGGGTGAGCACTCTGCCTTCCTTGTAAAGCCAGTGGGCGGCGATCCCCTCGTTGGCGATGCGGTCCATCTCCTCGGTGCGTATTTGGATCTCCACCCTCTTGCCCTCCGGCCCCATGACCGTGGTGTGGAGGCTCTGATAGAGGTTGGGCTTGGGCATGCTGATGTAATCCTTGAACCTTCCGGGAATAGGAGGCCAGAGGGCGTGGATAATCCCCAGCACCTCATAGCATTCTTTTACCGTCTTAACGATTACCCGAAAACCTATGAGGTCGTAAATCTGGTCCAACTCTTCGATAGTCAGTCCGTAGCGTTCCAGCTTGCGATAGACACTCCAGAGGTGCTTGGTTCGTCCCAGGACCCGGGCCTCGATCCCCTGTTCGGCCAACCTTTCCCGAATGATCCGCTTGACCTCTTCCACATAATCTTGGGCGGCCTCCACCCGTTTTTCCACCTCGGCCTTAAGGCGCCGAAAATCTTCAGGATAAAGGTAGCGGAAGGAGAGGTCCTCCAGCTCCTGCTTGAGCCAGTCGATCCCCAGGCGGCTGGCCAGCGGAGCATAGATGTCCAAGGTCTCCCGGGCGATGCGCCGGCGCTTCTCCTCGGGCTGAAACTCCAAAGTGCGCATGTTGTGCAAGCGATCCGCTAACTTGACCAGGATCACCCGCAGATCCTGGGCCATAGCCAGCAACATCTTGCGGTAATTCTCCGCTTCCCTTTGCAGACGACTGGCTTGGGGCAGGGCCGAGAGCTTCGTGACACCGTCTACTAAAAGGGCCACCTCCTCACCGAAGTGCCGCCGTATGTCCTCCAGAGTGACCGCCGAGTCCTCCACCGTGTCGTGCAAGAGACCGGCGGCGATGGTGGGGAGATCCATACGCATCTGCGCCAGGATGTAGGCCACGGCCAGGGGATGCGCCAGGTAGGGTTCTCCGGATTTGCGAATCTGGCCTGCGTGAGCCCGGGCGGCAAAGACATAAGCCTTCTCCACCAGATGGGTGTTGGCCCCGGGAAGATAGCCCTGGATCTGATCCAGGATGTCGCTTATGCGAATCACTCGAGGATAGTTCATGTATTTAATTTAAATCTCTTTGGGAGGCCCCGCCAAACAGGAGCGCAGGACAAGCCCTAGGAGCTAGCGAGGATTTCTTCCAGGGCCGCGAGTAGGGCGTCGATTTCTCGGTAGGAGATAATCAAGGGCGGGGTAAAGCGCAGGACTTCGGGTTTAGGGGCGGTGGTGAGGATGCGTTTCTCAAAAAGGGCCTGCAAGAGCTCCGAAGCGGGGAAACGGGTCTCCAGCGCCAGGAGAAGGCCCAAACCCCGCACTCCTCGGAGCTTCTCGGGGAACTTTGTGCAAAGATCCCGGAGGCCTTTCTCCAGGGCCTTACCTTTGAGGCGCACCTCGGCCAGGAAGTCCGGGGCCAGTACCCTTTCCAGGACCGCCAGGGCTGCCGCGCAGCAAACGGGGTTGCCCCCGAAAGTGGAGGCGTGAGATCCGGGGCTTAAGGCCTCCATAACCCCTTCCCGGGCCAGCACCGCCCCCAGCGGAAGCCCACCGGCCAGCCCCTTGGCCAAGCAGAGGACATCCGGTAAGATTCCATAGTGTTCGTAAGCGAAAAGATGTCCCGTACGGCCGATCCCGGTTTGAATCTCGTCGAAAATGAGGAGAGCCCCGTTCCGGTCACACAGACGGCGGGTGGTTTCTAGAAATTCCCGGCTCAGGGGTATTACCCCACCCTCTCCTAGGATGGGCTCGAGGATTACGGCGCAGGTGCGTTCGTCTACGGCCTTGCTTAGGGCCTCCAAATCGTTGGGGGGTATATGTACAAAGTCCGGCACCAGGGGTTCAAAGCCCTCCCAGTAGGCCGGCTGTCCGGTAGCGGAAAGGGCTCCATAAGTCCGGCCATGAAAGGAATTTTCCAGGGCCACGATGCGCGTCTTACCCGGCCCGTATTCGAGCCAGGCACGGCGCCGGGCGAGCTTGAGGGCCGCCTCCACCGCCTCCGCCCCGGAGTTACAGAAAAAGACCCGTTCGGCAAAGGAATGCTCCACCAGCACCCGGGCCAGGCGGACCTGGGGCTCGGTCCAGTAAAGGTTGGAGACATGGAGGAGGCGTTCCGCCTGGGTCCTGATGGCCTGGACCACCTCCGGAGGGGAGTGTCCCAGGGCACACACGGCGATACCGGCGCAAAAGTCCAAGTACTCCCGGCCTTCTTCGTCCCAGAGGCGGGCCCCCCGTCCGCGCACAAAGGCCACCGGAAAGCGCCGGTAATTTCGGGCTAAATAGATCTCCCCAGCCTCTCGCAGATACCCCATAAATTTTTTATACCATGGTAGAAGACTAAACAAAAGCGCATCTTATGGGTATAAAGGGAACATGGAAAATTTCAAAACACTGGCGAGCTTTTTTAAAGCCTTAGGAGAGGAAAATCGTCTTCGCATTCTTAAAGCCTTGAAAGAGGGAGAACTTTCCGTGGGAGACCTTGTAATTCGGCTGGAAATTTCTCAACCTCTGGTCTCTCACCATTTGCGGGAGCTTAAACTTGCAAATTTAGTAAAAAGTCGCAAAGAAGGCCCGTATGTTTTTTACCAATTGAAAACTTCCAAAATATTCGAGCTTATTCGTTTAGCTAAATCTCTAACGGAGGAAACCAATGCGTAAAGCCTTTCAGGAATGGCTTAAGCAGGCTAGCTTAGAAGAAATGCGTCTTGCTTTACAGACCTTACTCGCTCACCTTTCTGCGATTTTGGATGAAAAAGACCAAGAAAAGCTCTTTCTGGAAATTTTTCAAAGAGAGAAGGGACGAGCACCTTCTTTGGTATACTATTGACTGGCCAAGTGTTTTGACGCGGGCGTGGACCCGCGTTTATTATGTCGGGCCATGGTTTCCACCATAGAAGAGACCGAAAGTTTGCCTGAGGAAGTGCCTCAAGGGTTAAAATTTCTTTTTGAAGAGTGGCTGGAGGAGATACTCAATGAGACCGAAAAGATTCTTCAAAAAGAACCCGAACTTTCAAATAAGGAATTAGCCCGTCGGTTGGGCGTACCTCTAGAGGGGGTAGCTTATCTCCGTCACCGTTTGCAATCTAAAAATTTCTAGTTTTTTAAAAAATATTCTATAAAATTTAATTTTATAGATTAATTTCCAATTTTAAAAATTAACCTTCAATTTCAAGAATTGACTTTCAATAAATGAATGTTATTATGTTTATATATAAAATATTTATAAACAATTAAAAGCTTTTTATAATTAATTGCAGGGAGGTATCTATGAAGTGGGGGATTGTGATTTCTACCAATAAAGCCGAAAAGGCTTGGAATGCGGTAAGGTTAGCTAACTTTGCTTTGAAAGCCGGAGATACGGTAACAATCTATCTTATAGGTGAGGGAGTGGAAGCTCCGGAAATAGTTGATGAACCCTTTAATGTAAGAACTCAACTAGAAAAATTCCTGGGAGGGGGAGGGAAAATTTTAGCCTGTAGGACTTGTCTCAAGAATCGCCAAAAAAAACCTTCTGAGCTACACCCCTTCTCTAGCATGGAGGATCTTTACAAACTCATTTTGACTGCGGATCGGATCGTGAGCTTCTAAAGTTCTTTTTGTAAAGTTTTTTAAAAGGAAGGAAAGTCATGAGATGGAAAGCGAGGACATGGATATTGTTGGGAATTTTTTCATTAGTATTATGTGGTAATAATTATTTTATATGGAGTGCAGAAAAAGTACGGGAAAAGCCTCGAAGATCCTTACCCTGTTCCGCGGTCCTGAAGAGTTCCTTGGGGCTTCCCGGAAGACTGGGGCAACTCGTGGCCCAGACCCCGGTCTGTACAGTCACTTGTACCGAAGGATGTATTGATCCTCAAAAGCCGCGGGGCTATTTGGAGATCCCTGGAGCTCCGAGGCCCAACCCTTTAGAGGCTTTTCTGTGGGCCATCTGGGTGGGATGGATCTTTTCCACGGTGGGGGCCTTCGGGGGCATCATGGCCGGAATCGGACATATCACCATTTTCGGCCTGGCCCACTACGCGAAGACCTTCAAGTATACCAATCCTCAACTGGACGCCTTTCTTACGGATAGCCTCCGGGTCTCTAACATGTATCTGGTGGGGCTGAGCGCCTTGGTTTCCACCGTAAACTACTGGCGTGTAAAACGCATCGTGACCCCTCTGGCCCTGGCCTTGGCCCTAGGGGCGGTAGGCGGCGCCGTGGGGATCGCTGCGCTCACCGCCGGAAAGATCTGCCTCAAGGCTTACCTCGACTACTTTGGCCTAGCTGTTTTGGTGGTGGCGGGTTTTATGTGGTATGGCACCACAGAACGGGCTTTAGCCAAACGGAAAGCAGCCCGTGAAGCGGCTCGGCGTTTTGAAGAGGCCGCAAAAAAGGGCGGACAAGGGGAAGGGGTCAAGATAGGGAAATACAGCTTGAGCGAGATCGTTTTTACCTTTTACGGGGTGGAGTTTCGCTTCAATCCTCTTCTGGCCGCGGCAGGGGGCCTTTTCATCGCCTGCATTGCCGTCTTTCTGGGTATCGGAGGAGGTTTCCTTTTAGTACCTTTTATGACCGACATAGTCAAGCTTCCCATGTTCATCGTGGCTGGCACCTCGGCCTTGGTGGTCCTGATCAAGATGATTGTGGGCATCAGTACTTACATGTGGATGAAGGGGGTGCAGGTCTGGTGGCCCTTGGTAGGTGTTGAAACAGCGGGAGTCTTTCTGGGATCCATGATCGGACCGCGCACTCAGCGGTATATTCCCGACATTTGGCTCAAGCGCCTGTTTGTCCTCTTGGCCATCTATGTAGGCCTCCGCTACATCTTTTTCTCCGGATAGAGCTTTTCAAGGGGCTCCGTGGAAGAGGTGAACAGGCATCTCCTCCGCCAAAGGGAAGGTGCGCGGCGCCTTTTCCATCTCTGCGGCCTCTTGCTCTACCCTCTGGGAAAACTCTGTAAGGCGCAAGCTCTCTTTTTCTGGACAGGCCTGATCTGTGGAGTGACTCTCCTGGAAGCCCTCAGACTTGGGGGAAAAGGTCGCAGATTTTTTCGTCTCTTTATGCCCTTGATGCGGGAAGAGGAAAGACGGCGTCCCTCCGGGACCTTCTGGTATATTTGGGGGGTGGGGCTGGCCTTTCTCCTCTTTCCGGAAAAGGCCGCTCTAAGCGGTCTCGTGGTTCTGGCCTTAGCCGACGGCCTGGCCGGCCTCTTCCCGCAGGGGAAGATCCATTCGGCGATCTTTTGGGGGACGAGCCTGCTCGTGGCTACCCTCCTTCGGGGAGGTTTCTCCTGGGAGCTGCTTCTCAAGGCCGGACTCTGGACCCTCGTGGAGGCCCTTCCCCAGGTGAACGATAACTTTACCCTCCCCCTAGCCGTAAGTCTTACTTGGAATCTTTGAAGGAGGCTGTCCAGGGACCCAAAGAAGGTCGATTGGCCAAAAATTTTGGGCGAGCCAAGGGAAGCTTTTGAAAAGGATTTGCGGTAACATGAGGGCGGATCCCGAGGGAAAGATCGGCTTGTGAGTTCTAAAAAGGTCAGAGGTCTCTAAAAAAAGCGAAGAAAGATCTAAAAAGTGGACTTGGAAGTAAAAGGGGTCCCCTCTGCCCACAAGTTTAAAGACCTCTAAAAAGACTTTCCTTGAAGGAGGGGAAAAGTTGCGAGAGGAAAAAGGACGTTTGCGGAAGGAGATGCGCACCCGGCGGGCAGCCCTTTCTGCGGCCCTGCGTCGTCAGCTCTCGCGAAAGATCACCCAAAGGCTCCTCCAGCTGGAGATCTTCCAAAGGGCG
>QOAM01000060.1 GCA_003978075.1 Thermodesulfatator sp.
TTAAATAGGCGCAAAATTACCTCATTTATTCAGAGGTCTCTAGAACATTTTAGGAAGAGGATAGCTCCTCGGAAACCCTTGAAAATATTGGTGGAGATGGGGGGATTCGAACCCCCGACCTCCAGATTGCGATTCTGGCGCTCTCCCAACTGAGCTACATCCCCACCAGATTAAGCTTGGGCAGAAAGGGTCGCTTTCCGAGCGTTAAGTTTGGCTGCCAGGCGCGAGATCTTGCGTGCGGCTGTGCGCCAATGGAGAGTCCCTTTGGAGGCCGCCCGTTGAATGAGACTCTGGGCCTCGCGAAAGGCCTCCTCCGCCTTGGCCAAATCGCCCTCCTCTAAAACCTTTAAGAATTTTTTAGTAGCCGTTTTTATCCGTGTCTTAAGGGCCTTATTGCGCAAACGCCTCTTCTCACTCTGACGCCAAGCCTTAGCAGCAGATCGGTGTAGCGGCAAGACTAACCCTCCTTCCTGATCTTGAAAAAATTTCTCTTCTTTATGGCCTCCGCCTCCTTATTTTAGAGACTACTTCCTTTTCCCGAGGGCCTTTTAAATCTATAATTTTCTGGGCAGGGTGTCAATATGGAGATTCGAGTGGGGACTTCGGGGTGGAATTATCGCCACTGGCGCGGGGTCTTCTATCCCCGGGGCCTTTCTCCTCGGCATTGGTTGAAATACTACGCGGAATATTTTGACACGGTGGAGGTGAACGCTACTTTTTACGGGACCTTGCGGCCCCAGACCCTGGCCCGGTGGGTGGCCGAGACCCCGGAAGATTTTACCTTTGCGGTAAAGGCCCATCGTTATCTCACTCATGTGAAAAAACTCCGCGGAGTGGAAGAGGCCCTAGAGCGTTTCTACGCCAACATCGCTCCCTTACATCCCAAATTAGGGCCTGTCCTCTTTCAACTTCCTCCCTCTCTGGGTTATCATCCCGAGGTATTGGAGTCCTTCCTGGCCATCCTTCCTCGCGATTTCCCCGTGGCCTTAGAGATCCGACATGCGAGTTTTCATCAAGAGGACTTTCTCCAGAGATTGCGGCGCCACGGAGTGGCCCTCTGCCTTTCGGATACCGCTGGACGCTACCCCTCTCTCTATCCCGCTCTTACCGCAGATTGGACCTATATCCGCCTCCACGGATCCCGTCGGCTCTACCGTTCCTGTTACACTTCGGAGGAGCTGGCCTGGTGGGCCGAAAAAATCCGGGACTTCGGACTCAAGAGGGTGTATGTTTATTTTGATAACGACTCTCTGGGCTGGGCCCCAGAAAACGCTTTGCGGTTAAAGGCCCTGCTGGGGCTTCCCACACGGCCGCTTCCGGAGGAGGCCCAGGCCGAACTTGCCAGGAGGCCGCTAGACTAATGGGACGAATCTTTCGTTTCATGGAGGTTTGCGGGACCCATACAGTTAACCTTTTTCGTTTCGGGCTGCGCAAGGTCCTCCCTCGGGAGATTGAGCTTATTTCTGGGCCTGGCTGCCCGGTATGTGTAATGCCCCAGGAAGAGGTGGACTTTCTGGTGGAAGCGGCTCGGGAGCCCGGGGTGGTGGTCTGCGCCTTCGGGGATCTTTTAAGGGTCCCGGGGAGCAAAGGCTCGCTCCAAGAGGTCCGGGCCCAAGGAGGCGGGGTGCGTCTGATCTATTCCCCCATGGAGGCGGTGCAGATCGCCGCCGCGGAACCGGGGAAAAAGATTGTTCTGGCCGGAGTAGGTTTTGAGACTACTGGTCCGGCCCATGCCGTAGCTCTGCTCGAGGCCCGCCGGCAAAGGCTCAAGAACTTCTTTTTCTTTTCCGCCTTGAGGGTCATGCCTCCCCCCCTGCGGGCTCTCCTCTCCGACCCGGATCTGGCCCTGGATGGTCTCCTCCTGCCGGGACACGTAAGTGCAGTCATCGGTTCCCGGCCCTACACTTTTATCGCCGAAGAGTTCGGGATCCCGGGGGTCATCACCGGTTTTGAGCCCCGAGACATGCTGGAAGGTCTGGCCCGGCTCCTGGAGTTGGCCCGCGAGGGGCAAGCTACTATAGAGATTCAATATAAGCGGGTGGTAACCCCGGAGGGCAATCCTTGGGGAAAGCGCCTGATGAGGGAGGTCTTCCGTCCCTGTGACGGCCGCTGGCGGGGATTAGGGCTTATCCCGGAAAGCAAGCTCACTCTAGCCCCGGACTTTGAAGAATTTTCTGCGGAAGAGGCCTTGGGGATAGAGCTTCAGCCCCTTCCCGAACCACCGGGTTGCGCCTGTGGAGAGATCTTGCGCGGGCGGAAGCGTCCTCCGGACTGCCCCCTCTTTGGTAAACGCTGCACCCCTGAGACCCCTTACGGCCCTTGCATGGTCTCCAGCGAGGGGACCTGCGCCGCCTATTTTCGCTTTGGGGGAGAGGAGGTTACCCTTCACGTAGCTTCTTGAGAAGCTGATAAAGTTTAGGGGGTTCCTGGTCCCGAAACTGCTCCTGAATACGGGCTATTTCCTCCCGGCTTGCCAGGAAGACTCGGGACACCCGGGGATCAAAGTAGTTTCCGGTCTCTTCCTCGATAATGCGGAAGGCCTCTTCTAGGGGTAAGGCCTTGCGGTAAGGACGATCACTGGTCAGGGCGTCAAAGACATCGGCTACCGCTACTATTCTGGCGGCGAGAGGGATCTCCGGGCCCTGTAGGCCCCGGGGATAACCCCTTCCGTCCCATCTCTCGTGGTGACAGAGGGCTACGACCTCCCCCACCCTTACGAACCCGCTACGGGTTCCCCTCAAGATCTCCGCCCCGATCTCCGTGTGCTTTTTCATCACCTCCCATTCCTCGGGGGTCAAGGGGCCGGGTTTAAGGAGAATCTGGTCGGGGATGCCGATCTTGCCGATGTCGTGCAGGGGGGCGGCGTAAAGAATACTTTCTACCGCCTCCTCATTAAGCCCCAGCTTGCGGGCGATGAGGGCGGAATAATGCGCCACCCGCAAGATGTGGTTCCCGGTGTGCTCGTCGCGATATTCCGCAGCACGGGAAAGCCGCACAATCACTTCCAAGGAGAGCTCCTTGATGCGCTGGTGGGCCTCGCGCAGGGCCTCAAAGGCCCTCTGGAGTTCCTGGGTCTTGAGGTTGACTTCTTCTTCCAGGGCCTCCTTGTGCCTTTTGAGATGATCGCGGTAGGCCTTGACCTCCAGGAGGGACTTCACCCGGGCCTTGAGCTCCGGCAGGGCCACCGGCTTGGTGAGAAAGTCATCGGCCCCGGCTTCTAAGGCCCTGATCCGGTCTTCCACTTCCCCCAGAGCGGTAATCATCACCACCGGGATGTCCGCGGTTTCCGGATCGCGCTTCAACTCCTGACAGACCTCGAAACCCGACCTCCCAGGCATCATCACATCCAGGAGGATAAGGTCTGGAAGGCACTCACGGGCCAACTCCAGCCCTTCCTGTCCATCCGTGGCTCGAAAGACTTGGTAACCCAGGGCCTCCAGATAATCTCCCAAGAGCTCCAAAATAGTAATGTCGTCGTCCACACAGAGGATGAGTCTCCTTTCCGGAGAAAAGACTTCTGCTCCCTTCCCCTTTTCGTGGAGGGAGTCTCCACCTTCTCTTTTGTTTCCCGAGTGCATCTCTTTAAGCTTACATGAGACCTCTCAGAAAGTCTTCTTTGCGTTGGGGCTTCGCCCCCAAATCCCTTTACTTCATCTTCTCCTCAAGACCTCTGACTTTTCAGTTGAAACATAAATGGGGATTATTTTTAATCATTTTAATCAGCGTCAATCTTTTGGAACCAAAAAATTCAGCAAGATTTCTACAAAAAGATTAGCGAACCATTCATGTTCTTCTTCTTTAAATAAGTATACTTTAATTGGAGCCCCAGAAGAACACTTATATTCGACTTCTATGGAGCCCTCTGCAGAACCGTTCTGGTTAGAGAGGATTTGACACTTGCGAGGTTCAGCAAAGGACCGGAGGACTTCCTTCATGTTCGGATACTGGACCCCGGTGAGCCTTCCAGTGCCCCCATAAAAAGGAACGAAGCGGTCCTGCAATCCGTGGATGTGCAGAATGGCAACATTTTTTGCCTCCTTGAAATTGCACTCATCGTAGACCAGAGTTCCTGACACTACTACTACCCCTGTAAGACGGTCTGGAATTTCACAGGTTAGTCGGTAAGCCATCATACCTCCGTTAGAAAAGCCCATCAGGAAAACTCTATCGATCGGAAATTCGGAAGAAAGTTCGTTGATTAATGTCGAAAGAAAATAAACGTCATCAATATTTTCCTTTGTCGCTCTTCCACAACAGCGTCCGGCGTTCCACACTCTTCGATGTTGGTCCTCCCTGATCGGAGTTCCGTTGGGATAGGCCACAATGAAGTTGTCTAGCAGATCATGAAGTCGCGCCGTTTGCAAAAATTCTTTAGCATTACCAAGCCCTCCGTGGAGAGCAATCAAAAGAGAATATGAGGAAGAATGTGTTTCCGGAAGGCAGAGAAAGTAATTTCTCTTGAAACCATTGACGGAAAGAAAACGTTTCCTACAGGAATAGACCCAACGGGAGGGGAGGCGGAAATATTTAATGGGAGAGAGATGAAGAGCACCGTTCAAGTCGTAGCCCCCTACAGCCACGTAGTAGGCGCTTCCGGGGGAGAGAGAAACCGAAAAGGAAGTTTTGAGCCCCATTTTGAGAAATCCAATGGGGCGCATCCACGGATAAGGAGCGTAGAAAAGGACATATTGAAGAACAGGAAAAGACGCTTGCCACTTTAACTTAACCTGATTTCCGTCTGTTTCGAGCTGCAGATTGATACCCCCGGGGAGGCACCTTCCGGGGTAGGCTACGGTTACTCCTTTACTTTCCGCAAGGCACACATTGGCGTAAGTTTTACCGTCACAACCACACACTGGAGCGTAAAATTCAATGCAGTACGAGGGCTTGGGTACGCAGATTCCCTTGGCGAAACAACTAGGCCTGCGACAGAACTCCCCTTCCCAGCAGTTGTTTTCTTTTTCACAGACCCGATGTCCGGCACAAGAACGCTTCATGACAAGGTCCCAAGCCGGACAGCGGAACTCTTCCCCGAAAGAAAAAACACATTCTTCCTCAGGGAGCAAATATTGACCTCCCAAGTTTTTACACTCAAGCGCCGCCGGGTTGGGCATGGGCCACGAACTAAGAGGGAAAAAGAAAGGGAAAAAGAAAAGAAAAAGCATGAAAAATTCCTTAAGCCCGAGTTTTTCCTTTGTATATTCTTTAATCTTGATTTTACTAAAAATCAAAATTACCCTAGATTTTGCCAAAATCTGGGTGAGGGCTAGGAATCTCTTAACCATTTTATAACAGATAGAGATAGCCTCTTGTAGCAATAGATGAAAACCCCTTTGCTCTAATGCTAATGCTTTAAGGGGATACAGCCCAGCAAGGGGGTCCGGAGGAGGATTTCTAACCGTTTTAATTCCTCCCGCTCATTCACGTTTAAAAAACTGAGCCCTTCCGGGTCCCAAACATACCATCTTTCCGGGGGTATTCCAAGTAAAGAAGGGCCAGAAAGCCTTGCCAGCCAACCTTTTACGGAGCGTCTTCCGGAGGCAAGATATCTTTCTAGATCCCGAGCTAGTTCTTTTCGATAAATCGCGGGAAAGGGGTGGTAATCTCCCGAGGCCCCGAGACAGAGTCCGGCCAGGGAAGTGCTTTTTAAAAAGTTCCTTAGGAGGCCTTCGATCAAGGCAGGTTGAAGGAGGGGCTGATCACAGGGGGCCACTATTAAGGCCTCCGCAGGAGGAAGGGCCTTTAAGCCCCCGAGGATGCCTCCTAGAGGCCCGGCTTCGCGGAGGGGATCGTAGAGGACCCGGTTAAAATGGGGCTTTAAGCGGGTTTCGGGCTGCTCGGGGGAACGCAAGGAAAGCCAGATTTCTCGGCAGAAAGGCTCCAGGGCTTCCTTTACCCAGAGGGCCAGGGGTTTTCCCTTTAGGAGGGCCAAGGCCTTTTCCTTCCCGAAACGGCGAGAAAGTCCTCCAGCCAGAATAAGTCCAATCAAATTCCTGTGCATGCAAAATTTTTAACCTATTTAAGAAAAGTTGTCATAAGAGCCCTTTTTTCGGACTTGACAGAAAAGGGACGCTTGATCTATAAAGGGTATGTCCTGAAGAGGGCTATAAATAATAAAAGTCTTGGAGAAGGAGGTGTGTGATGTCGCGTCTTTTGATCGAACGGCCTTTGCCGCACGGTGGGCGCCTGGTAGAGAGGGTTATTGAGGACAAAAAGGTAGCCCAGAAGCTTTGGAAGAGTTGTAAAACTACTTACGAGATTAAGCCTACTTTGCATTATGAGACCGGGGTCCCGGTCCGGAATGTCTACCGGGAGATTATGTCTATTTGTTACGGGTTTTTCAGCCCGGTTGAGGGTTCGATGAAACAGGCGGAAGTAGAGCGGATCCTGAAAGAGAGGCGTCTTTTAAGCGAGTGGATCTTTCCCTATCCTTTGATTTTCGACATCAGCAAGGATGATCTCAACAAGCTGGGGGTAGAGGTTGGTGATCGTTTGGGGCTTACCTTGAAGGGTAAACCTTTTGCCATTCTGGACATTGAAGAGATCTACGAGATCGATCCGGAGGAGTTGGCTTTCAAGACCTTTGGGGATCCGGAGACCAACCCGGAGGTGGTGCGGGAGAAGTTCGATAAGAAGCATCCGGGGTGGGTGATTTATCGGAGTCACCAGCCTTGGGTGCTGGCCGGGAAGTACACCATCATCAATCCTCCGAAGTTCAAGGCGCCTTTTGATCGTTTCTGGTTCCCGCCGCGTAAGGCGCGGGAGGAGTTTGAGAAGCGCGGCTGGCGCACGGTGATCAACCACCAGACCCGGAATGTGCCCCATGTGGGCCACGAGTTTTTGATGAAGTGTGCGGCCTTCACCGGGGATGTGGAGCCTTGTCACGGGATCCTGGTCAACGCGGTGATTGGGGTGAAGCGGCGGGGTGACTATCCGGATGAGGCCATCGTGGAGGCCCACGAGGCGGTTAACAAGTACGGTTACATTAAGCCGGAGCGGCACCTGGTGAGTATAGTTCTTTGGGATATGCGCTACGGGAACCCCTTGGAGTCTCTGCTTCACGGTATCATTCGTCAGAATATGGGTTGCACCCACCACATGTTCGGGCGTGATCACGCGGCGGTGGGTGAATACTACGACAAGTTCGCCACTCAGATCTTGTGGACCAAGGGTATTCCCAGCTTTGGCTTTCCGGCTCCGCCCACGGATGTCCCTTACGGGCTTCTTATTCGTCCGCAGAATATGCGGGAATTTTCCTACTGTCCCACCTGTAAGGAGATGGCCTACTCGGAGACCTGCGGACACAAGAGGGAGAAGCTTTCGGGGAGCTTCCTGCGGGGCATGGTGGCCGAGGGGGTGCAGCCTCCGAGCATTATCATGCGGCCCGAGGTTTACAAGGTGGTGGTCAAGTGGTGGAAGAAGTTCGGATATCCTTTCTGCAACGAGAAGTATGTAATTAATAAGGAGAAGGAGCTCGAGGTCGAGCTGGAGGACCTCTAAAACGCAAAAATTTGGAAGGAGGGAGAGAAAATGGCCTACTTCATGGTGGTGCTTTTGGACGATAGCCGGATGGAAAAGATTAAGGGGACGGACCTAGAGAAAAACATTAAATATATGTTCGGTGGGGAGCTGCGGCTTCTCGAGGTGGAGGTGAACGAGGAGCTTAAGGACAAGATTTTGGCCGAGTTCGAGACCGCTCGAGTAGATTCCCGCGGAGCCATTACCGATGTGCCGGTGGCCTTCATGCGGGAGCTCTTTAACCAGGTGGCGGAGAAGAAGTCTTTGGGTCCGGAGGTGGTGGAGGGGGTGCTGGCCAAGGTGAACGAGATTAAGGAGCTCGCGGCCAAGGAGTCTGAGTATCTGCCTCCGCCGGAGATCGAAACCGAATAAAAGCGTGCGATCGGGGAGGAGAGGAGAGGAAAAATTAAGGAAAGTGGGGGGTGAGAGAGGAAGATGGCCGTAGAAGATGTTTGATTTTGGAGGTGAAAGAGGGTAAAAAGGAAATGCCCCTGAAGAGGGGAGGTTAAAAATACGCAAAGGAGGTAGGGAGTATGCCGAGCTATGTAAATCCTGAAAAGTGTGACGGATGTAAGGGTGGTGACCGGACAGTTTGTATGTACATTTGCCCGAACGATTTAATGATTCTGGACACGGAGAACATGAAGGCTTACAACCAAGAGCCGGATCAGTGCTGGGAGTGTTACAGCTGTGTGAAGAGCTGTCCGCAGGGGGCCATCTCGGTGCGGCACTACGCGGACTTCTCGCCGTTGGGGGCTTCCTGTCAGCCCATGCGGGGGACCACGGACATCATGTGGACCATTAAGTTCCGTAACGGGGTGGTGAAGCGTTTTAAGTTCCCCATCCGGACCACGCCTGAGGGTTCGGCTGATCCTACGGTGGGGAAGCCGGATCCGGATCTGGGAGCCATTGGGACCAATCAGCTCTTTACGGAGCTTGCGGATGGGGTGACTCCGGCGACGCCGCAGAATCCGGTGGCCATCAAGTTTGCGGGATAATTTTCTGAAGCTTTGAAAAATTTGAGAAAGGAGGGAGATTATGGGTAGGATTTGGTCTTATAATCCCGGTTTAGAGTGTGCCGAGCCTGAAATTGTAGAGATGGAGACAGACATTCTCTTGGTGGGTGGTGGTATGGCTGCCTGCGGGGCGGCGGTAGAGGCTGTCCGGTGGGCCAAGCAGGCCGGGTTAAAGGTGGTCTTGTGCGACAAGGCTGCTCTGGAGCGTTCCGGGGCGGTGGCTATGGGGCTTTCGGCCATCAACACCTATATCGGTGAGAACACCCCGGACGACTATGTGCGCATGGTGCGCTGTGACCTCATGGGGATCATTCGGGAGGACCTTTCCTTTGATGTGGGCCGGCATGTGGACGACACGGTGCACTGCTTCGAGGAGTGGGGGCTTCCCATCTGGAAGAAGACTGACGACGGCAAGACCATAGACGGGGCGGAGGCCAAGGCCAAGGGTCTAACCCTGAAGGGCGGGGCCAAGCCGGTGCGTTCCGGACGCTGGCAGATCATGATCAACGGTGAGTCCTATAAGGTGATCGTGGCGGAGGCGGCGAAGAACGCCATGGATCAGCTGGGTGAGAACGGTCAGATCCTCGAGCGGGTCTTCATCGTGCGGCCTCTGATGGACGCCAACGAGCCCAACCGTTGCTGTGGCGGTGTGGGCTTTTCCGTGCGCGAGAACAAGATCTACATCATTAAGGCCAACGCCACGCTGGTAGCCACAGGCGGGGCGGTGAACATCTTCCGTCCTCGTTCCGTGGGTGAGGGTCAGGGTCGTGCCTGGTATCCGGTCTGGAATCCTGGTTCCGGGTATGCCATGGTCCTCATGAGCGGCGGTAAGCTGGTCCTTATGGAGAACCGTTTTGTGCCCGCCCGGTTCAAGGACGGTTACGGACCGGTGGGGGCCTGGTTCCTCCTCTTCAAGGCCCGGGCCACTAACGCTTTTGAGGAAAATTATTTAGAAAAGCACAAGGGTGAGCTCGAGAAGTTTAAGCCTTACAGTGAGGCCTCGGTGATCGGAACCTGTCTGCGGAACCACGCCATGCTCATCGAGATGAAGGAGGGCCGGGGGCCCATCTACATCCACACCGAGTGGGCCCTGCAGGAGGCCATGAAGACCATGGACAAGAAGGAGTTCAAGAAGCTCGAGGCTGAGGCCTGGGAGGACTTCCTGGACATGTGTGTGACCCAGGCCGGGCTGTGGGCCTGCCTGAACATCGAGCCGGAGAAGAAGCCTTCGGAGATCATGCCCACCGAGCCCTACTTCTTGGGTTCGCACGCCGGTTGTGCCGGGGCTTGGTGCTGCGGTCCGGACGAGGACTGGGTGCCTGAGGAGTATAAGAAGCCTTGGGACGAGATCGGCCGTTACAACCGCATGACCACGGTGAAGGGCCTCTTCTGTGCCGGTGACACCGTGGGGGCTTCGGGGCACAAGTTCTCCTCCGGTTCTCACGTGGAGGGGCGTATCGCGGCTAAGGCCATGGTGAAGTTCTGTCTGGATCATAAGGACTTTAAGCCCACCCCGAAGCGGAGCGCGGAGGACTACAAGAAGGAGATCTATGCGCCGTGGTATCGTTTTGAGGAGTTCAAGAACGCCACCACGGTTTACGAGATTAACCCCAACTACCTCCTGCCGCGGCAGATCCAGACCCGTCTGATGAAGATCATGGACGAGTATGTGGCAGGTATCGCCACCTTCTATCAGACCAACAAGATCATGCTGGAGCAGGGGCTTGAGCTTATCACCATGCTGAAGGAGGACATGCAGAAGGCGGCGGCTCGGGATCTGCACGAGCTCATGCGGGCCTGGGAGAACATCCACCGGGTATGGACGGCGGAGGCCCACCTGCGGCACATCCTCTTCCGGGAGGAGACCCGTTATCCCGGTTACTTCTATCGGACCGACTTCCCCAATCTGGACGACGCCAATTGGCGTTGCTTCACCCTCTCCAGTGTGGATCCGGAGACCGGCGAGTGGAAGCTTGAGAAGTTCCCCTACATCCAGATCATCCCGGATCCTCTGGGACCGTAAAATCGCGAGGAGCGAGGGGGGCCGCAAGGCCCCCCTCTTTTTTCCTTGGTTTAGACGAGAAGCTAGAGAGGGCGGCTTTTCGTCCAAGCCAAGGGTCTATTAAAACCTGGAGGAGGCGGTCATGGCTCAAGAGAAGATTTTGGTAGTAGGGGGAGGGATAAGCGGGGTCACGGCGGCCGTGGAGGCGGCCGAGATGGAATACGATGTGTATTTGGTGGAAAAGGAGCCTACGCTGGGGGGTCGGGTTTTACAGTTGCGTTATTACTTTCCCAAGCTTTGTCCCCCCACCTGTGGGCTGGAGATAAATTATCGGCGCATTAAGAGCAATCCGCGCATCACGGTTTATACCATGGCTACGGTGAAAGAGATTTCCGGGGGGCCGGGGAATTACCGGGTAAAGGTGGAGATTGCGCCCCGGTATGTGAACGAGAATTGTACGGCTTGTGGGGAATGTGAGAAGGTTTGTCAAGGGGAGCGAGTAAACACCTTTGATTTTGGACTTTCCAAGACCAAGGCCATTTATCTACCTCATCCCATGGCCTTTCCGCCGTATTATGTGCTGGACAAGTCTGCCTTGGCGGAGGGGGACCTAGAGCGGATCATGGCTGCCTGTAAGTACAATGCCATAGATCCCAACATGCAGCCTCAGACCGTGGAGCTAGAGGTTGGGGCCATCATTTGGGCCACAGGTTGGAGGCCTTACGATGCCACCAAGCTGGACAATCTGGGTTATGGGCGGTTTGCTAATGTGATTACTAACATGCAGATGGAGCGTTTGGCCTCTCCCACGGGGCCTACAGGGGGGAAGATCCTGCGCCCTTCGGATCAGACGGAGCCCAAGACGGTGGTCTTTGTGCAGTGTGCGGGTTCGCGGGACGAGAATCATCTATCTTACTGTTCCTACATTTGCTGTCTGGCCTCGCTGAAGCAGAGTCTTTATCTGGCGGAGCAAAATCCGGAGATCGAGAGCTACATCTTTTACATTGATATCCGGACTCCGGGACGTTACGAGAAGTTCCTGCGCCGGGCGCAGGAGGAGGCCCGGATCCATTTTATAAAGGGAAAGGTGGCTAAGATCGAAGAAGATCCAGAGACCAAGGATCTGGTGGTGACCGCGGAAGACACCCTTTCGGGCAAGAAGGTTCAGCAGAGGGCCAATCTGGTGGTGTTGGCCGTGGGGATGCAGCCCTCGCTGGCGGAGGGGGCCGTCTCTGGGGTTTCGGTGGATGAGAACGGATTCGTGCAGGTGACGGAGGGGATGTATGCCTGTGGGTGTGCGTGGATGCCTCTGGACGTCATGACTTCGAACGAAACGGCTACGGCCGCGGCCCTTAAGGCCATTCAGACCATTGTAAGGGGGTAATTCCATGAAGATAGGAGTCTTTATCTGCACCTCTTGCAATATCGGAGAGAGGTTGGAGGTTTCAGAGCTGGAGGCAGCGGCCCAGGATCAGGGGGCCCAGTTTGTGGCCTCGCGAGAGTTTCTTTGTAGTAAAGAAGGGGTCCAGGCCATTAAGGAGGCTATCCAGAACGAGGGGCTGGAGGCGGTGGCCATTTGTGCCTGTTCCCCGCGGGTGAACTGGGATGTCTTTAATTTGGGCAAGGTGGCGGTGGAGCGGGTAAGCCTGCGGGAGGGGGTGGTCTGGAGCCGTTTTCCGGTGCCGGGAGAAGGGGAAGAGTCGGTAGATGACAGTAAGGAGGTGGCTGAAGGGGTCACCTTCAAGGACGAGCTCATGGCCTTGGCCAAGGACTATGTGCGCATGGGGGTGGCCAAGCTCCAGACTTATAATTTTCCCGAGCCCTACAAGCCGGAGGAGGAGATTTCCAAGACGGTTTTGGTCATCGGAGGTGGAGTGGCGGGGTTGACCGCGGCCCTAGAGGTGGCCAAGGCCGGGCATCCGGCCATCATCGTGGAAAAGGAAAAGGAGTTGGGGGGGTTTGTGGCCAAGATGAAGGCCCAGGTGAAGGCCGAGCCCCCCTTTGACGGGATCACCGAGCCCATTGTGGGGAAGCTCATCTCTGAGGTGCAGGAGAACGAGAACATCACCGTGTATACCGGGGCGCAAGTGACGAACATCAAGGGGGCCCCGGGGCTTTTTACGGTGACCATCAAGAAGGGGGGGAGCGAGGAAGAGGTGAAGATAGGGGCTATTGTGGTGGCAGCGGGTTGGAAGCCTTACGATGCCTCGAAGCTCGGGGACCTGGGTTACGGGAAGTTTGCGGATGTGGTGACCAATGTGGAATTCGAGGAGATGGCGGCCAAGGGGGAGCTGAAAAGGAAATCGAACGGGGAGCCGGTGAAAAGCGTGCTTTTTGTGCAGTGCGCGGGGCAGCGAGACGAGAATCATCTGCCTTACTGTTCTTCGGTATGTTGTATGGTTTCTCTCAAGCAGGCCAAGTATGTGCGCGAGGTGGATCCGGAGGCCAAGGCCTACATCATCTACAAGGACATGCGCACCGTGGGGCTTTACGAGAACTTTTACAAGGTGCTCCAGGATGATCCCGGGGTTTTTCTCACTAAAGGGGAGGTAAAGGAGATCCGGGAAGAGGACGGCCGCCTGGTGGTGAAGGTGGATCAGACCCTTTTCGGGGAGGAGATCGAGATCCCGGTGGACATGGTGGTGCTGGCTACGGGAATGGTTCCGGCTACGGCGGACGATCCCATCATTCCTCTGCAATATCGGCAGGGGCCGGGTTTTCCGGAGCTCGAACTTTTTTACGGTTTTGCAGATTCTAACTATATTTGTTTCCCTTACGAGACGCGGCGTACGGGCATCTATGCGGCCGGGGCGGTGCATCAGCCCATGACCATCTTTCAGGCCATGGAGGATGCCACGGGGGCGGCGCTCAAGGCCCTGCAGTGCTTGAAGGCCATCGAGATGGGGCATGCGGTGCATCCGCGAACCTGGGATTTTGCCTATCCGGAATGGGACCTCAAGATGTGCACCCAGTGTAAGCGGTGTACGGAGGAGTGTCCCTTCGGGGCCTTGGACGAGACGGAAGACGGGACCCCCATGCCCAATCCCACGCGGTGCCGTCGGTGTGGGACCTGTTTTGGGGCCTGTCCGCAGCGCATCATCAACTTCAAGGACTACAGCATCGACATGGTGACCCAGATGATCAAGGCCTGCGAGATGCCCGAGCCGGACTACGGGCTCTATCGGGTGCTGGCCATCGTCTGCGAGAACGATGCTTACCCCGCCCTGGACATGGCGGCTTACAAGCGGTTGAATCTCCCGGTGGCCTTTCGGGTGATACCGGTGCGGTGTCTGGGAGCAGCCAATGTCTCCTTTGTGAAGGACGCCATGAGTAAGGGCTTTGACGGGGTACTCCTTCTGGGCTGCAAGTTCGGGGAGAATTATCAGTGTCACTTTATTAAGGGTAGTGAACTGGCCAATCGGCGGATGGAGAATGTGGCAGAGACCTTGCAGCAACTGGCCTTGGAGACGGAGCGGGTGACTCTGGAGATCGTGGCCATTGACGAGGCGGAAAAGATACCCCAGATCATGGGTAAGTTTGTAGAGTTCTTGCAGGAATATGGAGAAAGTCCCTTCAAGGGGTGGTAAGGAGGTTAGATATGGCCCGGATAGAGCCCGATGTCAAGGTAGTAAAGGAGATCCAGGCGGCCGGTGGGGACACGATCAAGAAGTGTTATCAGTGTGCCACTTGTGCCTCGGTGTGTCCCTTGGCCACGGAGGATGTGCCCTTCCCGCGGAAGCAGATGCTGCTGGGGCAGTGGGGTTTTAAGGAGAAGCTCCTTTCGGATCCGGCTCTCTGGCTCTGTCATCAGTGTGGGGATTGCACCCTTTATTGTCCACGCGGGGCCCGGCCGGGGGATGTGTTGGGGGCGTTGCGGAATATGGCTGTACGGGAGCTTTCGGAGTTCAAGTTTCTGTGGACCTTTTACAACAAGCCCTGGGGGCTGGCTATTCTCCTAGCTATTTCTCTGGCCACGGTTTGGCTTACCCTCTGTATTTTTGCAGGGGGGACGCCGGGGTTTCCGGTCTTGCCGTATCTGCCCCATCTGAGCGCGGAGGAGGTGCATATTCTCTTCCTCAAGCTCACTCCTAAGGTGATAGCGGTGGATGCGATCTTCATACCCCTGGCTACTTTTGTAGTGATCATGGTGGCTATTGGGATAAACCGTTTGTGGAACGGGCTGGTGGAGAATGCAGGCATCCCTGCGGCTTACCGTTTGAGTTTTTGGGGGGTGGTGAGTACCTATTTGGTGCCGGCCATTCGGGAGATTTTGGCTCACAGCCGGTTTCTGGAGTGTGGGGCCAACCGCTGGCGTTTTAACGGGCACCGGATGCTCCTTTGGTCCTTTATCATCCTGGCCTTTGTGACTGGAGTAGTTTTCATTGCGGCAGACGTATTCGGTTTCCACACCCCTTGGCCCATCTATAATCCTATCAAGATCTTGGCCAACATCGGGGCTATTCTCCTCATCTATGGTTGCATAAGTATTATCGTGAACCGGACGCGGGCGGCGGCGGAAGGCAAGCTGGCCAGCAGTTATCAGGACTGGTTTTTAATCTATCTCATCCTGGCGGTGGGGGTTACGGGTCTGCTTACCGAGCTTCTGCGGCTGGCGGGCAATGTGATTTATCCGGGGATGTACGCCCTGCATCTGGCCATGGTCTTTATGCTCTTTCTGAGCGTGCCTTATTCCAAGTTTGCCCATCTGGTTTACCGCACCACGGCGTATGTCTTTGACCTTTACAGCCGGGATGTGCGGGCACAGATGGCGGCCTTGGAGGCGGCTACTGCTCCGCCGGCGGAGGAGGCCCCTACTGCGCCCGAAGGGGCAGAGGAGGCGCCTGCCGAAGGAGAGGAGGCCCAGGAGCAAGCGGCCTAAATTCTTGACACTTCTTCACTCTTGATTATAATTCCAGAGCAGGTCTGAGGGATTCAGGCCTGCTTTTTTGATGAGGAGGGGTTCCCGAGCGGTCAAAGGGGTCGGGCTGTAAACCCGATGGCTCAGCCTTCGGAGGTTCGAATCCTCCCCCCTCCACCATAATTTTGAGGGAACTTGAGAAGCGGGAGTAGCTCAAGTGGCAGAGCATCAGCCTTCCAAGCTGAGGGTTGCGGGTTCGAGTCCCGTCTCCCGCTCTAAGGAAAAGGTAAGGGGCCCACGTAGCTCAGCAGGTAGAGCACTTCCTTGGTAAGGAAGAGGTCACCGGTTCGAATCCGGTCGTGGGCTCCAGTGTTTTTGATCAATAAAGAGGAGGGAGGAGATGTCGAAGCCGAAGTTTGAGCGGAAGAAGCCGCACTTGAATGTAGGGACGATTGGGCACATTGACCATGGGAAGTCGACTTTGACTAGTGCCATTACCAAGGTGTTATCGACGAAGGGGTTAGCGGAGTACATCCC
>QOAM01000057.1 GCA_003978075.1 Thermodesulfatator sp.
TATGGCCCTGTTGGAAAGCCCCGCCTCGTACTTAAGACGCAAGATCTCTTTAATCTTTCTCATGGATAGCCTCCTCCTTGCCATGTCTCCCTCCATTTCTGGTTTTGAGAGAGACATAGCCCTGCTGATGGGCCAAAGCCAGGGGTGAAGCCCGGTTGGGCAAAGAAATTAAAAACATCTTTGGCCCAAAAAACCTCTTGGAATATTTGTAATTGTCTTGACTTAGATCAATTGGCAAACAGGAATTTTTAGGTTAAAAGGAAGTTAAAAGGAAATAAAGTCCAAAAAATTTAAAGTAAGGAGGAGGAGATGAGAGGTTGGTATTGGCTAAGTGTTGGAATAATGGTTGTTTTTGGGTTGTGCTTCTTGGGAATCTTGAACGCCCAGGCCAGGCCTTCCAAGTGTGAGGAGTGTCATGCCAAGGTAACGCCAGGTATTGTGGAGGACTTTCACCGGTCCAAGATGTCCCGAATGCTGGCTTGCTATTCCTGCCATGGAAAAGGACACACCACTGCTCAGGACGCCGACAAAGCCCAGCTACCCACCATTGCCACCTGTAAGAGGTGCCACAAAAAACAGGTGGACCAGTACATGAGCGGAAAGCATGCTCTAGGGCTCTTACCCATTACCGCCTTCCCCAAATTTGCACATAGCCAGCCCAAGGCCTTCATCGCCGGGCAGAAGGGCTGTAACGGCTGCCACAATCTAGGGGTGGTGAATCCGGAGGTCAAGAAAAAAGGCCTTGCCGGGGAGTATCGCTCTTATTACAAGTACGGCATGGATTGTCAGAATTGTCACACCCGCCACGCCTTTTCGGTGGAAGAAGCTCGCAGGCCGGAGGCCTGTAACAGTTGTCATACGGGATTCGATCATGCCCAGTGGGAAATGTGGTATCACTCCAAGCACGGGGCAGCTTACATGGCTGACCCCAAAGCCCATAGAGGCCCCACCTGTCAGGATTGTCACATGCCCGGCGGAAACCACAAGGTGATAACCGCCTGGGGCTTTTTGGCCTTAAGACTTCCAGAAAAGGATAAGGAATGGCTGGGCTACAGGCTCACCATTCTCAAGGCCTTGGGCGTCTTGGATGCTAACGGCAAACCCACTCCGAGGCTCGACTTGGTCAAGGCCGCTAACATGGCCCGTCTTACCCCTGGGGCCTGGGAGAAAGTACGGGCTGAGGAAGAAAGGGTCTGTGAAAGGTGCCACTCCGCCACCTTCGCTAAAGAAAACCTGAAAAATGCGGATCTGATGATTAAAGCTGCGGACAAGATCTTTGCGGAAGCTATAGAAATAGTGGCGGATCTTTATCGCGATGGAATTATTAAGAAAGAGACCAATCAGGCCACCTGGCCCTATCCGGATCTCCTCAACTTTTACGAGATGAATACCCGGGTGGAGGAGATCCTCTACGAAATGTTCATGGATTATCGTATGAAAACCTATCAGGCGGCCTTCCACCTGATGCCGGATTATACCACCTGGTATGGCTACGCTAAGCTGAAAGAAAGCCTGGTGGAGATAAAAGAGCTGGCTCAGGAGATGCGGAAGCAGGCCACGGCGAAATAAGACGATCTTCTCGAGAATCTTCAGAAGGGGGATGCAGGTTGCATCCCCCTTACTTTGTTTGCTCCGAGTTTGACAGCGAAGAGACTCCCGAGAGCTCTTTTGCCAGGGGCCTTGGCAAAGAAAAAGCATTTATATGCGGTGGCCACGGAGCTCGAGAGGAAATAACGCTGCCCGGGAAGGGGCCTCAATTTGTGGCCGGTTTTTCGATCTTCTTTGAAGACAGGCTATAATGGAGTTTACATGCAAGGGGTGGGCAGTTTCCAAAAACTTAAAAGGTGAAACTTCCCTGAGAGGAGAGAATCCACATGTCGAGGGCCCTTTTTAAAACGGACTTCAAGGATCTTCCGCTAGTTTCCCGGGGCAAGGTGCGGGATATTTACGACCTGGGAGACAGACTCCTCATTGTGGCCACGGATCGCCTATCGGCCTTCGATGTGGTGCTTCCCACCCCCATCCCGGAAAAGGGTCGTATCCTCACCCGGATGTCCCTCTTCTGGTTCGACTTTCTCCAAGACATTGTTCCCCACCACCTTCTCACCGCGGATCCCGAGGAATTTCCGGAGGTCTTAAGACCTTATCAGGAGATTCTGGCGGGAAGAAGTATGGTGGTGCGCAAGGCCCGGGTGCTTCCGGTGGAATGCATCGTGCGGGGCTATCTGGCCGGTTCAGCCTTGAGGGAATACCGACAGAGCGGTCAGGTGTGTGGAATCAAGCTTCCCCAAGGCCTTCGGGAAGCCGATCCCCTTCCCGAGCCCCTCTTTACCCCCTCTACCAAGGCTACCGGAGGAGAACACGACGTAAACATCACCTTTGAAGAGTGCGCCCGGCTCATCGGGAAAGACCTGGCCAAAAAAATAAGGGAGATCTCCCTTTCCCTCTACGAGAAGGCCGCGAGGTATGCCGAAAGTCGGGGCATCCTCATTGCGGATACCAAGTTCGAGTTCGGTTTGGTGGACGGGGACCTTCTCCTAGTGGACGAAGTCCTCACCCCGGATTCCTCCCGTTTCTGGCCTAGGGAAGAGTATGTTCCCGGACGTCCGCAAAAGAGCTTTGACAAGCAGTTCATTCGGGACTGGCTGGAAAAGATAGGTTGGAACAAGAGGCCTCCGGCCCCGGAGATCCCTCCGGAGATCGTAGAAAAGACCCGAGAGAGATACCTCGAGGCCTTAAGGCGCCTTATCGAGGGTGTTCCGGGGTCTTCAGAGGCCTCTTAAAGTGTCAGAGGTTTTTAGAAGCAGGCCATGCAATTGCTTCAAGTAGAGCTTTCCGCCTTAGATCTTACCTCCCGCGTGTTTGTCTTTTCCTTTCCCTCGCGCAAGGATCTCCTACGGGAAAGCCTCTCGCGGGTGGGGCTCCTCGAACCTCCGGTGATCACCGAGTATGAAGGGCGCCTTTTGCCGATAGCCGGGGAGGGGCGTCTTCTAGCCTTGAAAGAGCTGGGGGAAAGAAAGGCTCCGGTGCTCTTGAGAAGAGACCTCTCTCCTCTTGAAGCCCAGGAGCTGGCCTTGGAGAGCAATCTTTTTCGGGGGCTCAACCCGGTGGAAAAGGCCGAGGTCCTTTTTCGTTTTTCCCGATACCTTTCTCCCGAGGAGGCAGCGAAGAGGGTCCTTCCCCGGCTGGGTTTTTCGGCGGAGCCCCGGTGGTACTTTCTTCTTTTACAGTTGGCGAAAGCCCCTCGGAAATTGAAAGAAGCCGTGGCTTTGCGGGGTCTTTCCCTCAAAGTTGCCGAGCGTCTACTGCGCTTTCCTCCGGAGGAGATCCCCTCGGTCCTCGAGCTCCTTGAAAGATTCCGTTTTACGGCCTCCGAGGCTCGGGAAGTGGTGGAGGGACTCTTAGACCTTTCGCGTTGTGAAAGTCGGCCTCTAGGGGAGATCCTTTCCGCATACCGGGGCTTTTTGGAAAAGACGGAATTTCTTAAGGACCTAAGGCAAAGGCTTCGCCCGAACTTGAGGCGTTGGGAAGAAGAGGCACGTTGTCTCCGCCAGAGGCTTTTCTCTCTTGGGGCCCGTTTAGAAACTCCCCCGGCTTGGGAGAAGGATGAGTATCGTCTAATAATCCCCTTTAAACCAGGGACCGCGCTCCCAGAAAGGCTTCGACGTTTGGCGGACTTTTGGGAAAAGGAGAGCCGGATCGCCAACGATAGAGGGTGAGAAAGAAGTTGAAGAAGGCCCTTTCCGGGGCTTGGAAGCCCCGTTTAAGGGCCAGATCCAGCGCGTAAAGGGCCTTAAAGACCGCGGGGAAGAATCTCTGCGGAAGTCCCTGGAGGAGGGTACGCATACGGAAGAGAGCGTAGGGATGCACCTGAAGGACCCGTGGAGGTTGTGTCCACTGGGCACGTACCACCTCTTCCAATTTCTGCCGAAAGGTCTCGTATTTCCGGAGGGTGAGGAGATCCGGGGCCTTTTCCGCTAGGAAGGAAAGCAGCCACAGCCGTTTGAAGTAAGCCGCAAGGTGGCCCAGGATGAGGGCCGGGGCCTCTCCCCGATCGAGGAGCCTCCTCAGAAGGGCTCGGGCCACCTCGGGCCCTTCGACCAGGGCCTTCTCCGCCAGCCGGAAGACCTCGGCCTCTTCCGGAGGCACCACTACGGCCTCCACATCCTCGCGCAGGATGTTCTTGCGCCCGGCAGTGTAAAGGAGGAGTTTCTCTAGCTCGTTTTTGAAATGGAGATAATCCTCCCCTACCAGGGCCAGGAAATATTCCGCAGCGGAGCGCTCCATGTGCCGGCCTTCAGCGGCAAGCCTTTCACTCAGGAGATCCCGAAAGCGTCCCGGCCCTCGGCGCGGGACCAGGGGCACGATAGCTCCTATCTCATCGGCCACACGGTAAAGAGGGGCCTCCTCGGAAAGATCCCGAGCCTGTAAGATCAAGGTGACCATTCTTGAAGAAAGGGCCTTCCGCAGACGGGAAACCTCTTTTTCCGAGAGCTCCTCCCCGCTTTCCACCCAGAGGACCTTCTGGGGGCCGAAAAGGGCCCCGGAAGAGAGGGCTTCCCAAAAGGTCTCCCGGGGAACTTCCCGTAAATTCATCTTCTCCGGAGGGGCTTGCGGAGAGAGGATAGCCAAGAGAGGAGCAGCCCTTTCGCGGGCCTCCGCGACCTCCCCTAAAAAGAGGTAAAGCGGAGCCACGCGCCCTTTGCGGGCCAAGTCCAAGAGCCGTTTAAAATGAGAACCCGCAAAAAGAGGCATGACCTTATTCTACTTTTAAACCCCTGTCTCACAACCCGACCTCAAGGGCCTCAAATCCTCCCGATTTTAAAGACGGGGAAAGCCCTCACCACAAAGGACCTTTCTCAGAGGTCTCCTGGCTTGCTTTTCCGGGAGGAATCTCTAGAAAAACGTGTGACGGAATTTGTTCCAAAGGAGCCGAAAAGTGGGGGTAAATTCCTTGGGGTGACGGCGTAGCCAGTCCTCGATCTCTTCCGAAGAAAACCACCGTCCCTCCTCGATCTCCATAGGGTTAGGCCGGGGGACCTTACGGGTGCTTCCCTTAAAAAGCACCACGAACTCGTAGCCGGTTTCCTCCGAGGCCGGAAGACGCCCCACTTCGGTAAGCCCGCAAAGGAGCCCTAACTCCTCTTTCAATTCTCGACGAGCAGCCACCGGATAAGGTTCTCCCGGGGCCACATGTCCCGAGGCGGAAGAATCCCATTTTCCGGGATTCTCATCCTTAAGCCGCGAGCGCTTCTGGAGATAAAGACGCCCTTCCGGATTGAAGATCCAGACATGGACCGCCTTGTGAAAGAGTTTCTGTTCGTGAATCTTTCCTCGAGGCAACAGACCCAGGCGATTGCCAAATTGATCCACCACCTCCAACATTTCTAGGAGCATCCTCTCCGGACTATCTTTTTTCTTCCTGCCTCTTTTGGCCATTCTTTTCCTCTACCAAATGATTGATTATACTTGCAAAATAGGCTGCTCCTACTCCGTTGTCAATATTTACTACCGCTACCCCCAGGGCGCAGGTATTGAGCATAGTAAGGAGAGGGGCTATCCCTCCCAAGCTGGCCCCGTAACCCACGCTGGTAGGAACGGCGATCACCGGACGATCTATCAGGCCGGCCACCACCCCGGGTAGCGCCCCTTCCATACCGGCCACCACGATAAGGGCCCGAGAGGCCCACAATTCTTCGCGCAAGGCCCAGATCCGGTGCAATCCGGCTATTCCTACATCGTAAAAGGCCTTAACCCGGTTGCCGAAGTATTCCGCAGCCACGCGGGCTTCCTCGGCCACCGGGAGATCTGCGGTCCCGGCGGAGATGACCGTCACCAAGCCTCGACCCTCAGGAGGCCCTCCCCGGGTCAAAAGGCGGGCTCGGGGATGGTAAAGAAGCCCTCGGAAACGCTGGCAAAGCCCCTCGGCCCTCTCCGGCTCCAAGCGCGTAATCATCAAAGGAAGATCCTTTTCCAGAAAACTCTCCACGATCTCTTGCAGTTCCTCCTGCGTCTTCCCCGGAGCGTAAATGACCTCCGGAAAATGCTTCCTCAAAGCCCGGTGATGATCCAGACGGACCGTCCCCAGGTCTTCGTAAGGTAACCCTTCCAGAACCCGCAGGGCCTCTTCTACCGGGATTTCCCCCCTGGCTAACCCTTCAAGCAGTTCTTTTAGACGGCGGGTCATCCGGAGAGGGCCCGTTCGAAGATCCCCTTAAGATAATCGAGCTGACGCTGGTACTCCGGGTCGAGCTGATCCCTGATCTTACGCCATTCCTCCTGAAATTGGGGCTGCAATTCGGCGTCCACTTTCACCCTTACACCCATCTGGCTGCTCAGGGCCTCCTCCACTCCAGAAAGCTGGGCCTCAAACTGCTGTTTGAGTTGTTGATAAAGGCTTTCCCGATGCTGGAGATATTGCTTTAAAAGCCTTTCGATTTCCTGGGTGAGATTTTTCACCTCGGGGAAGGCGGCAAAGACTGTTTCTAGCCCTTTGAGGGCCTTTTGAGCCTCCTGAAGGGCAAATTCGTCGCGGGGGAGAACGACGTTCCGGAGGAGGACCTCCACCATCCCTCGCACCACAGGGAGACGCTCTTCTGAAGAAAGCCTGGCCATTTCGGTAGCAAGATCCACCTCTTCTTCGGGACTTAAATAACGAGCCGCCAGCCGCTGCCCCCTTTCCCGCAGTTCCTGGGCCCGTAACTCCTCTTTGGAGGCCTTGCCTAACTTCTCGGCCTTCTCCAGCGCGATCTCCAAGGTGCTCTTAATCTCCCCCATGCCTTCCCCCTCCGAAAAAATTATCTTGAGACCTCTAAAGAAGGTCCCTTTCTCTAAGGTTTGGCCAAATAGTTTCAAGAGACCTCAAAAACTTCTCCGCCTCCACCCCAGCGAAAGCTTTCCTTAAAGAGATCCTTTAAATAACTCCTTAGGGCAAAACCCGTGCAGTGATTCGGCGCCAAAATTTTTAGATCCAGACTCCGAAAATACTCCAGGGTCTTTTTCAGGCGTTCCTGATCCGCAGTCACCAGGTGTGTTCCCCCGATAAGCCCCAAGATTCGAGACTCCCCAGTCACCTCACGGGCATGCTCTATTATATTCACTGGACCCGCATGAGCACACCCCAGCAAGATCAAGAGACCTTGTTCGGTCTGAATGAAAACGCTCAGGTCGTCGCGGATTTCATCTTGAACAAACCCCGTTTCCGTCCTCAAGACCATCCCTCGCTCCACCTTTTCGAAGGGGGTCTTCCGGGGCACCTCTCCACTAACCCAAAGGCCGGGAAAGATCTCCCGGGCCTCCCTCACCCAGAGGAACTTCGCCCCTAAGGACTCCAAGAGCCTCTGCTGATGAGGTATCCCTATGTAGAAGGCTTTATCCTCTGAGGCCAGATAATAATGGGGACTAAAGAGGTCCGGATGGGCATACACCTTGACCGGCCTTCCAATGTTTTCCAGGACCGCTCTAAGTCCCCCGGTATGGTCGTAGTGCCCGTGGCTCAGAATAATGGCCTCCACTTCCCGCCAGTCGACCCCCAGGAGAACGGCATTCTGGACCACCTTTCCCGTCTGGCCCGTATCAAAAAGGATCTTTTTCCCTTCTCTTTCGATGAGAATGCTCAAGCCGTGTTCCGCCACCAGGCCCAAGGGCCGCGGGGTGGCTACGGAATTTTCTAAGAGAATGGATATCTTCATCCTGCTTCTCCTCGAGACCTTTTGCGTTAAAGGGCGGCGCCCCCTATTTTCCTCCTCATTTTAAGCTCCAAGTAATCTTCTTTCTAGAGACCTTGGAGACCTCTGAAAAAATAGCTCTCTTGTGGGTAAAATGGAACTTAGAGACAGGGCCCGCGGAAAAGATCCGGAGGGGGAACATGTTGCTGGAGATCTTGGAGGCCGAGGCTCCGATGACCTTTGCCCGATACATGGAGCTTTGTCTTTATCACGAGCGCTATGGCTACTATGCCCGTGGGCCGCGTCTGGGTCGGGAGGGAGATTATTTCACCTCACCCACGGTGCATCGGGTCTTTGGGGCTACCCTAGCCCGTCAGCTCTTAGAGCTCTATGAACTCCTGGGAAGACCTCAGGAATTTCTTCTAGTGGAGGCCGGAGCCGGAGAAGGCTGGTTAGCCCGGGACATCTTAGATTACTTACAAAAGAAAGGCCTGGAGTGGCCCTATCTTATCGTAGAACCCCTTCCTAACTTGCGGGCCCTTCAAGAGGAAGTGCTCCGGCCCCATGGGTCGAAGGTGCGCTGGGTGCGAGACTTTACGGAAATCCCCCCCTTTACCGGCGTCTTCCTCTCCAACGAGCTCTTCGATAGTCTTCCGGTCCACCTCCTGGAAAAGACCTCCGAGGACCTAAGGGAAGTTTATGTGGAAGTCTCTCAGGGGAAGATTCGTGAAAAACTTTTGGAGATCAGTCGGCCGGAGATCCTTCAGCGGGTGCTTCCTTATGCCCTCCATTGGCCAGAGGGATACCGCACGGAAGTGTGTCTGGCCTATGAACCCATCTACAAGGAGCTCTCCAAAAAGCTCATCCGTGGGGCCCTTCTTAACCTGGACTACGGCTTCCCCCGAGCGGACTATTACCATCCGGAAAGGCACCGGGGGACTCTGCTGGCCTACTCCCGACACCGAGTTTCCGAAAACCCCTATCTTCGCCCCGGGCATCAGGACCTTACCGCTCATGTGGACTTCACGGCCCTGCGCGAGCTAGGGGAAAAGTATGGATTCCTGAACCTGGGCTTCGTCCAGCAAGGCCCTTTTCTGGTGGGGCTTGCGGTGGAAGAGGTGCTCTTGGAAATCTCCGAGAATACCTTTCGGGATCGAGAAGCCCTTAAACTCCTGGTCCTTCCGGAGGGTCTGGGCCACAGCCACTGGGTGCTCATCCAGGCCCGGGGGCTCCACCCGGAGACCGAACTCTCCGGGTTGCGCTTGGCCAACCGCCTAAACTTGCTATATTGAGACTCCCTTGAGTTATGCTCCCGGTCTTCAAGATTCTCAAGAAGGATCGTCAGACAGAGGCCCGGTGGGGGCTCCTCCTTACCCGGCGAGGGGCGGTGGAGACCCCGGTTTTCATGCCGGTAGCCACCGGGGGGACGGTCAAGGCTCTGCCCCCGGAGACAGTGGCTGGGTTATCCGCTCGGGTCATCTTGGCCAATACCTATCACCTTTGGCTGCGTCCGGGGCCAGAGATCATCCGGCGGGCCGGGGGGCTTCACCGCTTCATGAATTGGCCTCGAGTCATCCTTACCGATAGCGGTGGCTTTCAGGTCTTCAGCCTGGCCCCTCTGCGGGAGATCCTGGAAGATGGGGTGCGCTTCCGTTCCCATCTCGACGGAGCCGAGCTCTTCCTCACCCCGGAAAAGTCTCTGGAGATCCAAGAGGCCCTGGACGCAGACCTCCGTATGGTCCTGGATGTCTGTCTTCCCTATCCCTCTTCCCGCGAGGAAGCCGAACGCTTTACGGCCCTCACCCATTACTGGGCCGAACGATCCCTTAAGTGGTGGAAAAAGAGAGATCCCCGAGGGGCACTTCTCTTGGGCATTGTTCAAGGGGGCATGTTCGAGGATTTGAGAAGACAGTCCGCCCGAACCCTGGTCTCCTTAGAATTTGAAGGATATGCCCTGGGAGGGCTCTCGGTAGGGGAACCCAAAGAGACTATGTGGCGAATGCTGGAGGTGACCCTCCCGGAGCTTCCCGAGGATCGTCCACGCTACCTTATGGGGGTGGGTACACCCGAAGACATCCTGGAGGCGGTGGCCCGGGGGGTGGACATGTTCGATTGCGTGCTACCCACCCGGAACGCTCGCCGGGGGACGGTCTTCACCAGCCAGGGGACCTTCCATATTCGCAACGCCCCTTATAAAGAGGATTTTCGCCCCCTGGATCCCTTGTGCGATTGCTATACCTGCCGTCATTACACCCGGGCCTACCTCCGTCATCTCTTCCAGGCCGGAGAGCTTCTGGTATACTATCTCCTTACTTTGCACAACTTGGCCTTTTATTTGCGTTTTATGCGAGAGATACGGAAGGCCTTGCGTGAGGGCAGATTTGCGGCCTTTCGCGAAGAATTTTACGCGCGAAAAGGAGCTTAAAGGAGGGATGGGACCCTCGGGAGTAAAGCAGGGTTTGAGGGCAAAGCTCTTAAGAAAAAGGGCCTTTCTCAGAGGTCTCGGAAGGAGGAAAAATTATGTGGGATAGTCTGGCCTACGCCATGGGAGGGCCGCCTTCTCAGGGGGCTCAGGGGGGAGGAAGCCTGATTGCGGCCTTTTTACCTCTGGTTCTCATCTTCGTGGTCTTTTACTTTCTTCTCATTCGTCCTCAACAGAAGCGGGCTCGGGAACATCAAAAATTCGTGCAGAATTTGAAACACGGACAAAAGGTGGTCACTGCCGGAGGGCTGGTAGGGCATGTAGTAAAGGTGGAAGGCGAGGAGGTCCTGCTGGAGATCTCTCCGGAGGTCAAGGTCCGCGTGCTCAAGAATTATATTGCCGGTCCGGCCTAGGCTTCCCCGATCTCTCTCAACCATTCCTCAAGGGCTTTCAAGGCCCTCTCCGCCAGAAGGCGGTAGCGCTCTCGTTTGGGCAGGCGCTTGCGTTTAGGCAGCGGGGGGAAAAGGCCCCAATTTATATTCATGGGCTGGAAGTGACGGGGATCGGCCTCCATGAGGTAGCGCACCAGGGCCCCGTGAGCCGTCTCCGGAGGAGGTACCACCAGGTCTTTCCCTTGGAGAAGACGGGCAGCGTTCATCCCGGCCAGCAACCCCATGGCTGTAGACTCCACATATCCTTCCACCCCGGTGATTTGTCCGGCAAGAAAGACCCGGGGCTCAGCCTTGAGCTGTAAGGTAGGCCTGAGGACCCGGGGAGCACACACGAAAGAGTTGCGGTGAATGGAGCCGTAGCGGGCAAATTCGGCCTTTTCCAGCCCGGGGATGAGACGAAAGACCCTCTCCTGTTCGTGATATTTGAGCTTGGTCTGAAAGCCCACAAGATTGTAAAGAGTCCCTTCCCGGTTTTCCGGCCGTAGTTGGACCACAGCATAAGGTTCACGTCCAGTCCGAGGGTCCACCAACCCTACGGGTTTCATAGGCCCGTAACGCAGGGTCTCCCGCCCGCGTTCAGCCATAACCTCGATGGGCAAGCAGCCCTCGAAATAGCGGGGTTCTTCGAAGGGATGAAGCGGGACCTTCTCCGCGGAAAGGAGGGCCTCCACCAGGCGCTCGTAATCTTCTTTGGTTAGAGGACAGTTTACATAAGAGCCCGGGCCTTTTCCGTAGCGGTCGGCCCGAAAGACCTTTTCCCAATCCAGAGAATCGGCATAGACGATGGGAGCGATGGCGTCGTAGAAGTGAAAGTAATCTTCTCCGGTAAGGCGTTGAAGGTCTTGGGCCAAGGCCTCGGAGGTGAGGGGGCCGGTGGCCACAATCACCAGGCCTTCCCGAGGGATCTGCCGCACCTCTTGACGCACGATTTCTACCAGGGGGTGTTCAGAAAGCCTCTGGGTTATGTAGTCGGCAAATTGTTCCCGATCCACCGCCAGGGCCTTTCCCGCAGGCACCTCACTGGCCAAAGCCGCTTCCATGATGAGGGAGCCTAACCGGCGCATCTCTTCCTTCAAAAGCCCCACCGCGCTGGTGATCTCTTTGGAACGCAGGGAGTTGGAGCACACGAGCTCTCCCAGCTTTCCGGTGCGATGGGCTGGTGTAAGCCGGTGGGGGCGCATCTCCCAGAGGCGCACCTTCACTCCACGGCGAGCTAGCTGCCAGGCGGCCTCCGAGCCCGCAAGCCCCCCTCCGATGATGGTCACTCTTTCAGGCATGGAAGACCGTCCCTCTCCCCCGGACTTTCCGGCAGCGGTGAAATGGTCTGCCGTCAGGTGCATCCGCCGCTAAGTCCCCCTCACCTCCGTTCCTCCCATTACTGTAAGCATTTTTCTAGACACTGACTATAAATATCAAAGATTTTTTCGGTCTTTCCTTCCGCTCAGGTGGACCAGTAGGCAGAGTCCCAGAAAGATCAAAACCAGGCTCCCCCGGGTTATCCAGATATTGAGGGAGGTCTGGCGGAGGTATCCCGGGAGCTCCTGAAAGAACCACCAAGCCATGATGAGGGCCAGAAAAAAGGGGGTGACATAACGCATGATGAAGAAAAAGATTCGGGGGAGCTTGATCAGCCCTCCGCGATTGATTTCTCTCCAGGCCGCAGAAGGATTGAACCCCCAAAAAAAGACCAGGACTTCGCACAGGGCAAAGACCACCACCAGAAAGGTCCCGGCCCAGAAGTCCATTTCGTCCAAGGATTTGGGAAGGAAGATGGGCAGATGGGCCACGGCCAGGAGGGCCAGCATGGTGGCGGTAACCGCCCGCTGACGGGAGAGGCCAAACTCGTCCTCCAAGAAGGCGATCACCGGCTGGGTGATGGCCACGGAGGAGGTGATGCCGGCAAAAAAGAGGAGGATGAACCAAGCGAAACCCAAGAGGTGGCCCAGAGGGAGGTTGGCGAAGATGGCCGGAAGACTCACGAAAGCCAGGTTAAAGGCCCCGCTGGCGGCGATCACTTGGGCGGCAGCCACCCCGAAAAAGGCTGCAGCCGCAGGAATAGCAATGGAGCCCCCCAGAATTACCTCCGCGAATTCGTTGAGAGAAGAGGCGGTAAGGGCCGAAAGGGTGAGGTCGTCATTTCGCCGGAGATAAGAGGCATAGGTGATGATGGCCCCAAAGCCCAGACTCAGGGTAAAAAAGACCTGTCCCGCCGCGGCCAGCCACACTTTGGGATTCCCCAGCTCTTGCCATTTAGGCTCCCAAAGAAAATTCAGCCCCGCCACCGCCGAACCGTAAGGGGTCTCCAAGGTCATGACCCGCATCATGAGGATGACCGCCAGGGCAAAAAGGATGGGCATGGCCACCTTGGCAAAGCGCTCGATCCCACCGGAAATTCCCCTCACCAGGATGAGGTAATTGAGCCCCATAGTGAAGAGAAAAAAGAGATAGGCCGCCAAGGAGGGGCGATATAAGGCCCCGGGCCCCATGCCGGTGTAATGGTGGAGGAAATCCCGGAAAGGGCGAAGATACTCCTCTGGAGAGGTGGCTGCCACGGCCTTTACCTGGGGCAACTTGCCAAAGAGGGCAAAGAAGGCATATCCCAGGGTCCAGCTCTCAATGTAGACATAATAACAGGCCACCACAAAGGGCACGAAAAGCCCCAACACCCCTACATAGCGGGAAAGAGGGTGGCGCCAGAGGAGACTAAAGATGGCCGGGGTAGTTCCGTGACCCCGTACCCCTCCGTAACGACCGATACCCCACTCCACCCACATCAGAGGGATGGCGATAAGGAGGAGAGAGATCATGTAAGGAATCATGAAGACCCCTCCTCCGTTTTGAGCGGCCTGAGTGGGAAAACGGAGAAAATTTCCCAAACCCACCGCATTCCCCGCCATGGCCAGGATGAGCCCTAGGCGCGTCCCCCAGTGTTCCCGCTGAGCCATATAATCCTCCGCCAAAAGCGTTTCTTTTTTATATTAAAGGGGCCTCCTCTTGGCAAGGAGACCTCTAAAAAAGTTAGGGGGCTTCGAAAATAAAGAGGGATCGAGGGAGCGTCTTTTTGAGCTTTGGGGGAAGGAGAGCATAAAGTCTCTTTTCAGCCCGCGGAATGTATTCTTTAAATCCCGGCTTTCCCAAAGAGCTAAGCCGTACGAAGGCGGCCAGGGCCTGCATGAGCCGGAAAATGCGGGTATAGCGCATCTCCAAGAGCAGACTTTCCTCGTCGCAATCACGGAGAAGAAGGTAAAGTTTGAAAAGTCTTTTGCGGGGGAGGTCTTCTAGATAAGGGTCATAGAGGAAAGAGACCAGGTCATAAGAAGGGGGACCGAGCCGTGCAGCCTGAAAATCCAGGAGATAGAGCCGCCCCTCTTTGACCATCAAGTTGCGGGATTGGAAATCCCGATGAAGGACCACGGTGGCGCTAAAATGCGAGAGTCCCTCGGTTAAAAACTCCTGCCAGAGGGCCTTTTCTCCTGGGAGCCATCCTCGGCCCCGATATTTTCGGAGATACCAATTTTCAAAGTAAAGGATCTCCTTTTCCCAGATGAGCGGGCCATCGTAAAAAAGGGTTTCCAGGACAGCTTCCCGAGGAAATTGGGACGCAAGGAGCTGAAGGGAGACAAGGATTTCCACGACACGAGGGTAGAATTGGTGTCTTTCCGGGTGCTGGCAGAGGCGCATGTCCCCGAGATCTTCCACCAGCAAAAGCCCCTCAGGCTCTCGATAGGCTAGGATTTCTGGTACCGGTATGCCGTGATTTCGAAAGAAAAGGCCCAAGCGGTAGTAGGTTCGGGCTTCTCGCAGCCCTAGCTCTCCGGGCTGGGGAAGGATCAGGATGAGACTTTCCCGTTCTCGGAGGTGGAGGCGCAGGAAGGTCCGTAAAGAGCCGTCCCCCGGGAGGAGATCCATCCTCTGCACCTTGAGTCCCCACCAGGAGTAAAGATTTTCTCGAAGAGAATCTGGGATCCTAAGAGTACCTGGAGAAAGACCCTTTTTCATTGAAGACTTCGCCTCCCAAATCTCCTACTTCACTCACATCTTACCTTAAACTTCCGTTAGGGAGCTCTGAAGATCAAGGGCCTTTTGATAGGGACTTTACTACTCACGTGTGACGGTGAGGGGTTTTTTTCTGAAAGAGTTTATCCGGGAAAGGTTTGAGGCTTAGCGTGTAGCTACAACTGTCAAACTCCGGTTAAGAGGGTAAGTCGTGCTCTTGCTAGGTTTTGGAAGAAATTTATAATTCTCAAAGAGGAGGGGTGCCCGAGTGGTCGAAGGGGGCCGACTCGAAATCGGCTGTGCGGGCAAAAACCCGCACCGGGGGTTCGAATCCCTCCCCCTCCGCCTCTCATTTCCTCGGAGGCCGGAAATAACTCCTCACTATTACTGAGAGCCTGGAATATCATAAGGTTTTGAGGTAAGGCTGTTCGACTTTGCAGGAAAGAGGTCTTCGTCCCTTGAGGCATTATGAAGCCTTAGGAGGGCTTGGGGCGTTTTCCTCGATAAAGCGGCGGACCACCGCGGAATCAGCCGGAAGAATGACCACACGCCGAGGTTTCTCGGAAAGCCCCTGTAAGGGCTCTGGCACCGGGGGCTCAAAGCCTAGGGCCTGAGAGACGGCCTCCGGGAACTTGGCCGGATGGGCCGTGGCTAGGCAGATCATAGGAAGCCCTTCCTCTAAGAATTGAAGGGCCGCCCTCACCCCCACCGCCGTGTGGGGATCCAGGATGTAACCTGTCTCTTCGTAAAAAGCCCGAATGGTGGCCAGGGTCTCCTCCTGCGTAATCGAGATCGAAAGAAAATCGCGCTGGATGCGGCGCAACTCTTCCTCCGAGAAACAAAGACGCTCCTCTTCCTTGAAGCGGGCCATAGTCTCCCTCACCCGTTCGGGATCCTCGTCGAAGAGGTAATAGAGATAGCGCTCGAAATTAGAGGCCACCTGGATGTCCATGGAAGGGCTTATGGTCTGAATGACCCTTCCCCTCTTGTAGATGCCTTCGTTTACAAACCTTGTAAGTATGTTGTTTTCATTTGTTGCAAGGATCAAGCCCTTTACAAGGTCTCCCATCAGCCTTTTGGCAACGTAGCCTGCAAAGATATCTCCAAAATTCCCTGTCGGGACGGAAAAGATTACCCCTTTTCCACTGTTGTCGCCAAGTTTCAATGCTGCGTAACAATAATAGACCACCTGGGCAAGGACCCTTGCCCAGTTGATAGAATTTATTGCCCCTAGCCTGTATCTTTTCTTGAAGTCAAGGTCGTTGAAGATTGATTTAACTATTG
>QOAM01000038.1 GCA_003978075.1 Thermodesulfatator sp.
TCTAAAGTACCGACTACAAGGCTTACTTTTTAGAAAAATTTTCATTTTTGGCCTTAAATAGGTGCAAAAACTTCATTTACTCAGAGGTCTCTTTTTAGCTCCTTTTTTCAGGTATCTTCGGAGGGCTTGGGCTGTGGGGGTCTCCAGGGAGAGGAGGCCCTCCGGAGGGCCCTCGTAAAGGAGCTCTCCTCCTTCGTCTCCCCCCTCCGGGCCCAAGTCTACGATCCAATCCGCGGCCTTGATGATCTCCAGATTGTGCTCAATGACCACCAGGGTGTGTCCCTGGTCTACCAGGCCCTGGAGAAGACGGACCAGTTTTTCCACATCCGCCAGGTGGAGGCCGGTGGAAGGTTCGTCTAGGATGAAGAGGGTTCCCCCGCGGCGACTCTTTACGAACTCCGTGACCAGTTTGATTCGCTGGGCTTCTCCGCCGGAAAGGGTGGGGCTTGGTTGGCCCAGGGTGAGGTAATCCAGGCCCAGCTGGCAGAGGATCTCCAAGGCGCGGCTGATCTCTGGCACCGGGGCGAAGAATTCCCGGGCCTCGGCCATGGTCATAGCCAAGACCTCGGCGATGTTCTTGCCCCGCCAGCGCACCTGGAGGGTCTCTTCGTGGAAGCGCGTCCCGCCGCAGACCTCGCAAACCTGATAGACCTCCGGGAGGAACCTCATCTCCACCCGCACCATCCCCTGGCCCTTGCAAGCCGGGCAGCGTCCTCCTTCCACATTGAAGGAAAAGCGGCTCTCGGTGTAACCCCGGGCCCGGGCCTCCGGAGTGCCGGCAAAGAGCCGGCGAATGGCGGTCATGAACCCCACATAGGTGGCGGGGGTGGAGCGCGGAGTGCGGCCGATGGGGGAGTGGTCCACCTGAAGGACCCGGCGCAGACCCTCGTAGCCGGAAATCCGGCGACAGCCCTCCAACTTCGATTCACCAGACAAAAGGGCCCTTAGGTTGCGGTAGAGGATCTCCGTGACCAGGGTGGACTTGCCCGAGCCGGAGACCCCGGTGACCACGGTGAGGGCCTCCAGAGGAAAGCGGACCGTAATATTTTTAAGGTTATAAAGTCGGGCCCCCTCCACACGCAGGAATTTTTTCGGGCGCCTTCCCCGCCCGCAGAGGCGGTAGCGGGAGGTGTCTGCCAGAAGGCGCCCGGTCACCGATTCCGGGGATCGGGAAAGATCCCGGGGAGGCCCCTGGAAGATGACCCGCCCCCCTTCCCGGCCTCCTCCGGGACCCAGGTCCACCACCAGATCTGCGGCCTGGATGGTCTCCTCGTCGTGTTCCACCACGATGACCGTGTTGCCCCGGTCGCGCAATCTGCGTAGGGCGGAAAGGAGCCTCTCCGTATCCCGAGGGTGAAGTCCGATGGTGGGCTCGTCCAGGATGTAGGCCACTCCGGTAAGGTTGGAGCCCAGCTCCGCGGCCAGTCTTACCCGCTGGGCCTCGCCTCCGGAAAGACTTTCCCCCGGTCGGGAAAGGGAAAGATAAGGGAGGCCTACCTCCACTAGAAAGTCGAGCCGGGCCAGGAGTTCTCGCAGAATAGGCCGGGCGATCTCCGCCTCGCGGCCGGAAAAGGAGAGCTTCGCCAGAAACTGGCGGAGTCTTCCCGCTGGGAGGTCCGCAAGTTCAGCAATGTGGCGTCCTCCGAGCCGCCAGGCCAGGGCCTCCGGGCGCAGGCGGGTCCCGCCGCAGGCCGAGCACGGGCCCTCCGGGAAAAATCCCAGCCCTCCGCAGGTCGGACAGGCCCCGGCCCGAGTGTTGAAAGAAAAGAGAAGCGGATCAGGGTCCGGAAGGCTCAACCCGCAATCCGGACAGGAGAGCCTTTCACTGACCAGCCTCTCTTCTTGCGGGCTCCAAACGATGGCTTCCCCCCGACCTCCTGAAAGGGCTTTTTCCAGTAGCCGACGCAATTCCCCTTCCTTTTCTGGGGACACCAGGGTCTCTCCCACCACCACCTCAATGGTATGTTCTCGAAAGCGGGAGAGCTCCGGGATAGGAGGGAGGGGGAGAAAGCGTCCGTCTACCCTCACCTCGGAAAAGCCCGCGGCCAGGGCCCTCTCGAAAACGGGCCGGTGAAAACCCTTGCGGCGTCTCACCCTAGGGGAAAGAACTTTTACTTTCTGCCCAGAGAACTCCTGAAGCAGCCGGGAAAGGAGGACCTCGCGCGAGACCCGAGAAAGGGGCCGTGCACAGCGGGGGCAGTAAGGGGTGGCCACCCGGGCGAAGAGGAGACGGAGATAGGGCAGGGTGTCCGTGAGGGTGCCTACGGTGGAGCGGGGTCCGGGGCGGCTGGTCCTCTGCTCCAGGGCTACCGTGGGGGGAAGCCCGGCGATGAGGTCCACTTCCGGCTCCTCGTAGAGTTTGACGAACTGGCGCAGGTAGGCCGGAAGGCTTTCGAGGTAACGCCGCTGGCCCTCGGCAAAGATAAGATCGAAGGCCAGGGTGGACTTTCCGGACCCGGAGACCCCGGTGATCACGATGAGGCGTTCCCGGGGGAGGTCCAAATCCAGGTTTTTCAGGTTGTGGTGGCGGGCCCCACGGATACGGATGAGCTTGGCCGCGGGCTCCAGAGAGGGACGGGCCCTGCCCGTGAGCCCTACCTCGCCGGAAAGATAACGCTTGAGCCAGGTTCCGGTAGGGGTGTCCTTTTTCAGGAGTTCAGCCACCGGTCCCTCATGGAGAAGATAACCCCCGCCCTGGCCTCCTTCAGGCCCCAGTTCCACCACCCAGTCCGCGGCCAGGATGACCTCCGGGTGATGCTCCACCACGATCACCGTGTGCCCCCGGGCGGTAAGGCCTTTTAGGGCGGAAAGGAGCTTTTCGATGTCCAGGAGATGGAGTCCCACCGTGGGTTCGTCCAAGATAAGGAGGGCCGGGCGGCCTTCGGGCAGGGCGAAAACCCGGGCCATCTTGAGGCGCTGGGCTTCGCCCCCGGAGAGGGTGGAAAGGGGCTGGCCCAGACGCAGATAGGAAAGCCCCACCTCCTCGGCCGCCGCAAGCCGGCGTACGAGCTCGCTGTGTCCTCGGAAGAATTCCCGGGCCTCGGCCACGGTCAAGTCCAGCATCTCGGCCACATTTCGGCCTCGCCAGCGAATGGCCAGGATCTCCGGCCGAAAGCGCTTGCCTCTACAGGCCTCGCAGGGGAAGGTGAGATCCGAGAGGAATTGCATCTCCACCACCTGATAACCCAGCCCCTCGCACTCCGGGCAGCGCCCCTCTGGAGAGTTAAAGGAGAAATGGCTAGGTCCTAGACCGCGTTCCTTGGCTTCGGGAGAGGAGGCCAGAAGGTGCCGGAGGAGGTCGTAAACCCGGAGGTAGGTAGCCAGGTTCCCCCGGGGGGTGCGGGCCAAGGGGGCCTGGTCGAGGAGGATCACCTCGGAAAGCTCCTCCCCTCCCCGGATTTCGCGAAAAGTCCCCGGGGGCTCGGTGGATTCTCCGCGCTGGCGTTTGAGTCCCCGGTAGAGACAGAGCTCCACCAGGGTGGACTTGCCCGAACCGGAGACCCCGCAGACCACGGAGAGGGCCCCTTGGGGAAAGCGTACGGTCAGGTCCTTGAGGTTGTTTTCCCGGGCCCCGCACAGGGTCAGGAAGTTCGCAAAAGGGCGTTCCTGAGGAGGACGACGGGTAAAGGGCAGGGCGCGCAGGGCGCGACCGGTAGGGGTTTCCGCCTGAGGGAGGGCCTGCGGGGGACCCTGGTAAAGGAGCCTTCCCCCGGCCTCTCCGGCCCCGGGACCCAGGTCCAGGGTCAGATCTGCGGAAAGGATAACCTCCGGATCATGCTCCACCACCATCGCCGTGTTCCCGGCTGCGGAAAGCTGGTGCAGGAAATGGATTACCCGGGCCGTGTCCCGCGGGTGGAGTCCGGTAGTGGGCTCGTCCAAGAGGTAAAGGGTCTCGGTGAGGTCGGAGGAGAGGGCCCGGGTGAGAAGGACCCGGGCCACCTCCCCTCCAGAAAGGGTACGGCTTTGGCGATCCAGGGTGAGATAGTCCAGACCCACCTCTTCCAAGTAACGCAGGCGCCGCAGGATCTCCCAGGCCAGCCTTTCTTCCGCCGCCCCGGATATCTTCTGGTCCAGAAGCCCTTCCAGGAATTTTCGGGCCTCGGAGACCGGAAGGGCGTAGAACCCCGGAAGGTTGAGGTCTCCGAGATAAAAAAGCCGGGCCTCTGGGCGAAAGCGCGTCCCCCCGCAGGTCGGACAGGGAAGATAGGCCCGAAAACGGGAGAGCAGAATGCGCACATGGGCCTTGTAACGCTTGCTTTCCAGCCACTCGAAAAGCTCTCGGACCCCGTACCAATCCCCGTCCCCAAAGAGGATTTTTCGGCGTGCTTCTTCCGGCAATTCCTGCCAGGGGCGATCGAGAGGCAGGCCCTTCCGGTGGCAGTAGTCCCAGAGATCCTCCCGCACCTCCCAGGCCAGCGGCATCTCCAGCACGGTGATGGCCCCTTCTCGGAGGGATTTTCGCGGGTCCGGGATGACCAGGTCCCAATCGATATCCAGTATCCGCCCGAAGCCCCGGCACTCCGGGCAGGCCCCCAAGGGGCTGTTAAAGGAGAAGAGGTTGGGGTGGCGTCTAGGGGCGGAAAGCCCACAGTAGGGACAGCGCTCCGAGCGGGAAAAGCGCAATTCCCGATCGTAGGGAAGGTGGACCCGCACCTCCCCAGCCATGGTCAGCCCCCGCTCCAGGGCCTCCACCAGGCGGGAGAAGTCCTCCGGCCGGGGTTTCAGCCTGTCCAGGACCACTTCCACCTCTTCGGGGAACTCCTCCATCTCCTCCAGATCGCAAACCTTGCCCCCCCACCAGGCCCGGAAGTAGCCTGCGGAAAGAAGCCCCTCCCGCAGGAGGGCAGGATCCTTTTCCGCCCGCAGGGGGGCGGTGATCACCGTGGGGACCTCCGGAGCCTCCTTCAGGACCCTGCGCGCAGCGGAGAGGGCGTCGGCAGGAAGGAGAGGCCTTCCACAGCCGGGACAGCGGGCCTCGGCTGCCTGAAACCAGAGCATCTTGGCGAAGTGGGTGATCTCCGCCAGGGTGCCCACCGTGGAACGGGAACTCTTCACCGGGTTGGTCTGGCTGATGGCGATGGCCGGAGGGATGTTTTCGATGGCCTCCACCTGTGGGCGCGGCAAGCGCTCAAAATACTGGCGCACATAGGCGGAAAAGGTCTCCAGATAGCGCCGATGACCCTCGGCAAAGAGGGTGTCGAAGACCAGACTGGATTTCCCCGAGCCCGAGGGCCCGGTGACCGCAATGACCTGATAAAGGGGAATTTCGAGGTCGAACCCCTTGAGATTATGTTCTTTACAGCCGCGAAGGAGGATATTCCTCAATTTTCCTCCGGGATTGTCCTTTTCGAAAACCGCAGGTAAAAAAGAGGAGCAGACTTTGGGAGACATTTTAAAGATGGACCTGGAGAAAGTTAAGGCCTTTTTTGCAGAGCGGAAGGTCTCCCTACCTTCGCCCCCGGCGGTGGTGGTGCGCTTGCTGGAACAGATCAAGCGAGAGGATTATCACCGCCTGGCAGAGACCCTGCGTCTGGATCCGGCCTTGGCGGCCCGGGTCCTGGGGGTGGCCAATTCCCCTCTTTACCGCACGGGTCCGGAAGAGGTGGTCTCGCTGGAAAAGGCCATCTCCCTCCTGGGGACCGAGGTGGTCAAGAATTTGGCCCTGTCTTTCGTGATTTATCGGGACTTGAGGGCCAGGGCTGCCTCGGGGCCGGGGTTCAAGATGGAGCTCTTCTGGAAGCGCTCGGTAACGCATGCGGTGGGCTCTCGCCTTTTGGCCCAGGAAAGCTCCCTGGAAGAGGAACACCTCTTTACCGCCGGTCTTTTGGCGGATATAGGGGTGTTGGTCCTCTACCAAGCCATCCCGGAAAGGTATCAGGAGTTGCTGGAGGAAAAGGAGATCTGTGGGAGGTCCCTTCACCTATTAGAAAAGGAGAGGTTGGGTTTTTCGCACGCGGAGGCCGGGGCTTATCTGCTCCAGAGGTGGGGACTTCCGGACCACCTGGTGATGGACATCGCCTATCATCACTGCTGGGAGAGGGCGCCTCAGGCCTATCAAAAAGATGCCCGGATCCTTTTCCTAGCCACCATCCTCGGAGGCATCTATTTCAGCCGGTGCACCACCTCCCATTACGAAGCAGCCCTTCAGGAGCTGGAAAAGGCCTTCCGTTTTTCCGAGGAGAAGTCCCTGGAGCTTATCGACCGGGTGGCAGAGGAGGTCCGCGATCTCTTGCGATTTTTTGACCTGGCTCCGGAGGCCCTTCCCCCCTATTCCCAGATCTTAGAGGAGGCCCGAGAGGAACTGGAAAAGCTGAGCCTCAACTGTGCGCTCCTCTTGCGCCGCCTGGAGGAAGAAAAGGGACACGCCGAGGAACTGGCCCGCCGGCTGCAGGAGGCCAACAGAAAGCTCCGGGAGTTGAGTATAAGGGACGGTCTTACCGGTCTCTACAACCACCGTTACTTTCAGGAACGCCTACGGCAGGAATGGGAAAGGGCCAAGCGCTACCGGCGCCCCCTTTCCTTGATCTTGATGGACATAGACCACTTCAAGCGCATAAATGATACCTACGGTCATCCGGTAGGAGACCAAATTTTAAAGGCGCTCTCTCGCCTGATCCGGGAGAACATCCGAGCTTCAGACATCCCTGCCCGCTATGGAGGGGAGGAGTTTGCTGTGATCCTTCCGGAGGCCGACCTTCAGGGGGCTGCCGGTGTGGGCGAGCGGCTGAGGGCTCAGGTGGCTGAGGCCCCCTTCAAGGTTAACGGCCGGGAAATACCGGTTACCATAAGCTTGGGCGTGGCTTCGAGCTTGCCCGGAAGCGGTCCCTTTTCCCCTCAAAAACTCATCGAGGCCGCGGACAAGGCCCTTTACTATTCCAAGACCCACGGGCGAAACCGCCTTACCGCGGTGCCCCTCGATTGATAGCGGTTGCTGCTAGAGAAGACCTCTGGTAAAGTGGGTTTATCATGATAAAGGCGGTTTTCGGCCTATTTTCTACGGATATGGCGGTGGATCTGGGCACGGCCAATACTCTCATCTATGTGAAGGGCAAGGGCATTGTTTTGCGCGAGCCCTCCGTGGTGGCGGTAAAAGAGGACCATCGTTACAAGAAGGTTCTAGCGGTGGGAGAAGAGGCCAAGCGTATGCTGGGCCGTACCCCGGGGAACATCCAGGCCATTCGTCCCCTCAAAGACGGGGTGATTGCCGATTTCGAGGTGGCGGAGGCCATGTTGCGTTATTTCATCCAGAAGATCCACAATCGGCGTTTTTTGGTGCGGCCTCGGATTATCATCAGTGTCCCCTCCCGGACCACCCAGGTGGAGCGCCGGGCGGTGCGGGAAAGCGCCGAAAGCGCCGGGGCCCGGGAGGTCTACCTCATCGAAGAACCTATGGCCGCAGCCATCGGGGCCGGCCTCCCCATCACCGAACCCATCGCCAACATGGTGGTGGATATTGGAGGAGGAACCACGGAAATAGCTGTGATCTCCCTGGCGGGGATAGTTTACAGCAACTCGGTACGCATAGCGGGTGATCGGATGGATGAAGCCATCATGCAATACATTAAGCGCAAATACAATCTCCTCATCGGAGAGCACACCGCTGAACAAATCAAGATTAATATCGGGAATGTGATGCCTGATCCCCCTTATGAAACCATGGAGATCAAGGGTCGAGACTTGGTGAACGGGATTCCCCGCACTATCACCATTTCTTCTCACGAGGTCTACGAGGCCATAGAGGAGCCGGTGCAGACCATTGTTCAGGCCATCAAAGAGGCCCTGGAGCAGACTCCTCCGGAGCTGGCGGCGGATATTGTAGATCGAGGGATCATGCTCACCGGGGGCGGAGCCCTCTTAAAGAACTTGGACCGCTTGATCCGGGAGGAGACCCAGTTGCCGGTGCTTCTAGCGGAAGATCCCCTATGTTCGGTGGTCTTGGGCTGTGGAAAGGCCTTGGAAAACTTGGAAGTGCTCCGTGAAGTAATGTTTACTTCATAGCCCGTGCCCCCCTCTAGGCTTTCCCGAGCCCTGGTCCTCCTTGCCTTGGCAGGGCTTCTCGTGGCAGGGATCGGGATCTGGAAGCTCTATCCCTCCCGTATCCTCCTTTCCCTGCTCTCTCCGGTCTTCAAGAGGGTTTCAGGGCTGGGAGAGGCCCTCCGAGGGGGGATGGAAAAATATGTCCTCCTCCTAAAGGTGCGCCGCGAGAACCAACAGCTCCTTGAGGAGAACGCCCTTTTAAAGAGCCGACTGGTGGAACTCCAAGACCGGTTGACCCTCTGTAAGGCCCTTGCGGAGATAGAAAAGTCCGGACTCTTTCGGCACTACCCGCGGGTTATGGCCCGGGTCATCTATCACCCTTTGTCTCCCTTCGAGGGCCTACTCCTTATCGACAAAGGGGAAGCCGATGGTTTGGCCCCGGAGATGCCGGTGGTAAGTTTAAGTGCCCCCCATCCCGGGGCCCTGGTAGGCCAGGTGGTGGAGGTGAGTGCCCATTACGCTCGGGTCCTCCCCTTGACCCATCCCCAGAGCTCGGTGGATGTCTATACCCTTCGATCCGGAGAGAGGGGCCTTCTTCGGGGGAGGGGGCTGGGCCAGCCCCTCCTCCTGGATTATGTCCCTTACGGAGCAGACTTCCGCGTGGGAGATCTTTTGGTAACCTCAGGGCTGGACGCCCTCTATCCCCGGAATCTACTGGTGGGGCGGGTGGTGCGCATTCGTCCGGAGAGGCGTCAGGGCTTCTTCCAGACCATCGAGGTGAGGCCCCTGGTGGATCTGCGCCGCCTTTCTTATGTAGCAGTACTCATCAAACCCTCGGAGACCCCTGGCCTTTCCAGAGGTCTCCCGAAAAAAGGCGGCTTTGAAACTCCATAAGGGGTGAAACACCAAGGGAAAGGGCTTTTCTAGGGGGTTTCCTTCGGTGAAAAGGGGAAGAGAGCCGTGAGACTCTGGGGCCTTCTGGCCGTTCTTTTCCTGCTGGAATTCCTGGGGCGGGAGGTGTTCCGTATTTACTTTGGAGAGCCCCTCTTGGCTGCCACCTTCTACCTTTTCCTCCGCACCCGGGATCCTCGGCGGGAATTGACCGCGGCCCTTTTTTGGCTCCTTGAGGCCTGGCTCAGGGCCCATTTTTGGGAGACTTTCTTGACCACCCTCGTGGTTTTCGGACTCAAAAAGGCCTCTATCCAAAAGTTTGACCTCCGGAACTATTACTCCTTTCTTCTCCTCTCCTTGACCTTCATCTTGATCTGGGGTGCTCTTTCCGAGGGACTTTTCCCCTACATCTTTGAGAGGTCCTTCCCCGCCCGTTGGGGGCTCTGTTACCTCAAATTCGTAAGCCTTACCGCTGTCTGGTACGGAATTATCTTCGCCTTGCATTTCTTGCGAAAAGAAGAATTCGTTCTAGAAAGGTTCAGATGATTTCTCCTAAGTTGTCTGAAATTTTTCAAAAAAGGCTGATAGTATTTTTCTATCTGGTTGCCTTTGTCTTTTCACTCCTTTTAATGAAGCTTTTTTACCTGCAGGTAGTCAAATATTCCTATTTTATGCGTCTAGCGCGGGAGCGCACCTATGATCGTTTGTTTATCCCTGCTCCTCGGGGGCGGATTTTTGATCGCCGGGGGCTGCTGTTAGCCGGGGATCGGCCAGTCTTCAACATTTATTTGGATCCCCGCTATCTCCGCGGACGCGAGGACCAAGTTCTTCACAGGCTGGCCCGGATCCTGGGGGAGGACTTCCACCGGCTCAAGACCGACTATCTCCTGCGCAAAAGGGAAGCCTATGGGGAGGTCCTCTTACGCAGGCGCCTCGATCAGGATGTGGTGGCCCGCTTGGAGGCCCGCCGCTATTTCCTGCCCGGCATCCGTATCGAAGCCCGGCCGGAGAGGTACTACCCTCTGGGTCAGGCCTTCTTTCACCTCTTGGGCTATGTGTCTCCCATAACCCGTGAAGAGTTGCGCCGCTTGAAGGCCTTAGGATACGAACCTTCGGACTACCTGGGACGCATCGGCTTGGAAAAGGTTTACGAGGACCTCCTGCGCGGAAAAAAGGGGGAAAGGGAGGTAGAGAGGGACGCCTTTGGGCGCGTGGTGAAGATCGTGAGCGAGACCCCTCCTCGACCGGGCTACGACCTCTTTCTCACGGTGGAGTCCCCCCTGCAGCAGTATGCCTATCAGCTTTTTGAGGGAAAGTCTGGAGCGGCGGTGGTCCTCCGGCCCCAGGATGGTGAGGTCCTGGCCTTGGTAAGCGCTCCGGCTCCGGATCCGGAGGGTTTCGTCAAGGGCTGGTCCCCCGAGACCTGGCAGGCCATTCAAAAGGATCCCCTACACCCCCTTCTCAACAAGGCCCTCCTGAGTTTTCATCCCGGCTCCACCTTTAAGCCGGTGACCCTGCTGGCGGCCCTCGAGGCCCATCTGGTCACCCCGAAGGAGGTCATCTTTTGTCCCGGTTATCACCGTCTGGGGAGGCGCATCTTCCGCTGTTGGCGGCGTTGGGGACACGGAAAGGTAGATCTCCTCCGGGCCTTAGCCGAGTCCTGCGACACCTATTTTTATGTGCTCGGGGAGAGGCTGGACATCGATTATCTGGCGGACTTTGCCCGCAGGTGCGGGTTCGGAAAACCCTCGGGTCTGGGTCTCCCAGGAGAAAGGCCGGGGATTGTGCCGGATCGGAGCTGGAAGAGGGTCCGTTACGGTAGCCGTTGGCAAAAGGGAGAAACCTTGAATGTGGCCATCGGCCAGGGCTTCCTAGAGGTAAACCTCCTGCAGCTTACCCGCTTTTATGCCGCTCTGGCTAACGGGGGAACCCTTTGGCGCCCTTGGGTGGTGAAGAAGATTCTGGGGCCGGAGGGAGACCTCCTCCAGGGAAACAAGCCCGAGGTCCTGGGGCGGCTTCCGGTGCACAGAGAAAACCTGCGCTGGATAATCCGGGGCCTTACTGAGGCCGTGGAGGGGAAGAGGGGCACCGGACGCGCGGCCCAGGTTCCCGGCATCCAAGTGGCGGGCAAGACCGGTACCGCTCAGGTGGTGCGGATCAAGACTAAGAAACGCCCAGGTCGTAAGCAAGAAGAGGTCCCTTACCAGGAAAGGGATCACGCCTGGTTTGTGGCCTTTGCCCCGGTAAAAAGGCCTGAAGTGGTGGTGGGTATCTTCGTGGAACACGGGGGTCACGGGGGCTCCGCCGCCGCTCCTATTGCCGGAAAACTCCTCAAGTTTTATCTCCAAGGAGAGCTTCCCCAGCCAAGGCCGGGGAGCTAAGAGGTTCCGAGGGTGCGGTTGTCAAATCCGGGAAGGGAGTTTAAAAAAGCCCCCATGGAGGCTTATCAGCGCTGGGCCAAGGCCCTCTTTGAGGTGGCCATCCTCAAGCGCCTCAAGCGCACGGGTTACGCTTACCTGGGCACCGGCTCCGAAAGTATAGCGGAGCACAGCTTTGGGGTGGTCTTCTGCGCCTGGCTTTTGGCCAGCCTGGTCCCCGAGGCCGACACCGATAAGGTCATTCGCATGGCCATCCTCCACGACCTGGCCGAGGCCCGCATCGGGGATCTCAACTCCGTGAACAAGCTCTACGATCAAGTGGACGAGGTCCGGGCCTTTCAGGACGCGCTTTCCGGGTTACCCTTTGAAGAAGAGGCCCTCTCCTTGGTGGAGGAATATCTGGCTCAGGAGACCTTAGAGGCCCGCCTGGCCCACGACGCTGACCAGCTGGACCTCATGGTCATGCTCAAGGAGCAGCGCGATCTGGGAAACCCTTACGCCCCCCGCTGGCTGGCCTACGCCCAGAAGAGACTCAAGACCCAGGTGGGTCGCCGGCTAGCTGAGGCCCTCCTCCAGACCGACTGGGCCTCCTGGTGGCTCGATCATTTTGTCTCCCCGGATGAGAAGGCCTGAGCTGGCCCTGTGCAGCCGCTGCGGACGCTGCTTGGCGGTCTGCCCCACCTATCTGGAGACGCGCATAGAAAGGTTCTCCCCGCGGGCCCGGGTGGCCTTGCTAGAAGCCGGTCTGCGGGACGAAGAAGCCTTCCACCGCTGTCTGCGGTGTGGAAGGTGTGAAAAGGCCTGCCCCAACCAGGTCCCGCTGGCCCAGACGATGGCCCTCGAAGAAAAAGGTTTTCCCCTTCTGGGAAAGCTCCTCGCTTTTCTCTCTCCTCCCTGGACCGCTCCCTTTTCCCCTCGCTCGGGAGAGCCCCTCCTCTTTCTTTCCTGTGGCCCGGCCCTCCTTTATCCCCAGGCCCTGAGAAGATACCTCGCCTTTCTCGAAAGGAGGGGCTACTCTCCGGGGATAAGTCCGGCCCTCTGCTGCGGGCTCCCTCACCTTTCCCTCGGGGGCCTTAAGGCCTTCCGGGCCCAGGCCGAAAGGATCCTCAGAGAGCTGGAGAGGATTCGGGGGCCGGTGGTCACCCTATGTGCCTCTTGCTCTTGGACCCTCAAAAAGCTCTATCCTCAAATCTTCCGCGGCACGGAACTTGAGGAAGCCGCCCTTTCTCTGGCTCAAAGAATCTTTGAGGCCACGCAATTTCTCTCTCCTTCGCCGGCAGACCTGGACCTCCCTCCCGCAGGAGCCCTACATATCCCCTGTCACCTGGAGGAAAAGCCGGATTTTTCCGATCTTCCCCAGATAGCGGCCTGCTGCGGAGCCGCCAGTCCCTCCTCCCTCCTGCTTCGGGACCTCCCTCGCCCCTTCCGCCAAGCCCTGCAGGAGATCCGCCCCTCCACCCTTGTCACGGCCTGCACCGGTTGCTATCTTAAGCTCAAACGCACTCTTCAGGCCCCGCCGGAAATTCGACACTGGGCGGAGTTTTTGGGTGTTTGAGCCTTCTTATTTTGAACTTCTGGACTCCGGAGAGATCGAAAAGCGCATCGAGGCCCTTTACGAGCTTCTCCAGCCCTGCCGGCTCTGTCCCAATGAATGCGAGGTGGATCGCCTTAACGGAGAAAAGGGGATCTGCCGGGTGGGGGATCGGCCCATGGTCTCCAGCTTCGGCCCCCATTTCGGGGAAGAGGCCCCTCTGGTGGGCTTCGGAGGCTCGGGGACCATCTTTTTCACCTACTGCAATATGGCCTGCGTTTACTGTCAAAACTGGGAGATCAGCCATCTGGGGGAAGGGGAAGAGGTCTCGGTGGAGAACTTGGCCCGGATCATGCTCCTCCTTCAGGCCCGGGGCTGTCACAACATCAACCTGGTCACTCCCACCCACCAGGTGCCCTTTATCGTGGAGGCCCTCAAAATAGCCGCGGAGCAGGGGCTGCGCCTTCCCCTGGTCTATAATTGCGGGGGCTACGAGAGCGTGGAGACCCTGCGACTTCTCGAAGGACTGGTGGATATTTACATGCCGGATTTCAAGTATGCCGACGCCAAGGTAGCCCTGAAGCTCTCCAAGGTGAAGGGATACCCCGAGGTGGCCCGAGCGGCCCTGAAGGAGATGCACCGTCAGGTAGGAGACCTGGTCATCCGGGACGGAATTGCCGTGCGTGGACTCCTGGTGCGCCACCTGGTGCTTCCCGGGGGGCTGGCCGGCACCCGGGAGGTCCTTTCCTTCATCGCCCGGGAGATTTCCCCTGATACTTATGTGAATATCATGGACCAGTACCATCCCTGCGGGGAGGCCTGGAAGTATCCTCCTCTGGACCGTAGGCTCCAGCCGGAAGAATACGAGGAGGCCCTGCGCATCGCTCAGGAAGTGGGCCTCCGGAGGCTAGACGACCGCCAGGCCCGCTGGCCTTTTGTGCGATGAGGATCTTTGCCGTCGGCGACATTCACGGCTGTGCCGAGGCCTTAGAGAGATTGCTGGCTCAACTGCCCTTGGATTGGGAAAGAGACCTCCTTGTCTTTTTGGGAGACTACATCGATCGGGGCCCTGAACCCCGGCGGGCCCTGGAGATGGTCATGGAGCTCTGCGAAGAGCACCCCACGCGGACCGTGGCTCTGATGGGGAACCACGAGTGGATGTTCTTGCGCTACCTCCGGGGGATAGAGCCGGAGGTCTTCCTCTTCAACGGGGGGGACCGTACCTTGCAGGACTTTTTTGTGGAGGGGCGCTTGGTGGTCCCGGAAAGACACCGTCGATTCTTAGAGGAGCGCCCCCTCTTTTACGAGACCGAGGATTACTTTTTCGTGCATGCAGGAATCCGCCCCGAGCGCCCTCTTTCCGCCCAGAAGGAAGAGGATCTTCTCTGGATCCGGGAGGGCTTTTACTACTATCCCGGGACCTTCCCCAAGAAGATCGTCTTTGGACACACCCCCTTTCCTGATGTCCTCCTCCTCCCTGACCGCCTGGGTATAGACACCGGCTGTGTTTACGGGGGAAAACTCACGGCCATCGAGCTCCCGGCGGAAAAGATCTATCAGGTGGACTGCCCTAGGAGGTGGCCATGAGCGCCTTTTTCGACGATTATGACGATGAACTTTACGATCGTCGGCGGCCTTCCTGGCGGGAGATAGACCGCCGACGCGATCGAAGCGGGTATGCCCGCGTGCGGGAAAAAGTAGAAAAAGAAGGCCCGGACAAGGCCCTCGAGCGATCCAGGTGGCTCAAAGAAAAATACCTCAAAGAAGTGGAAAAACTCTTTTCTGGAAAAAAGGCCTCTCCGGAACAGGAAAAGGCCTTAAAGAAGCTCAAAAATGCCTACGGCACTAAGCGCTTTACCCGGGTAGCTCGAGAGTATGTGGAAGCCTACGGCCTCCCGGAGGAGTGGAATCTTCTGCTCCTCCTTCTCGAGGCCCAGGACGAAGACTTGGTCTGCCGCACCTTGGAATTCTTAAAAGAGCAGGCGGCGGAGAAATCCCCCTTGGAAAGGCAGGGATTTTTAGCCAAGGTGCGCAGCCTCACCCTAATTTCCGAAAATCCGCGCGTCAAGGGATGCGCGGAAAAGATCCTCGCGGAGATGGGGGCGTGAAGTCCCTCCTGGAAGACTTTTTGGCCCACCTGGCCCTGGAAAAAGGGCTTGCACAAAACACCCTTGAGGCCTATGCCCGAGATTTAAAGGACTTTGAAAATTTTCTGCGGAGACATGCGCTAGATCCCCGGGAGATAGAAGCAGAAGAGGTGCGTCTTTTTCTGGAAGAACTCTCTCATCGGGGGCTTTCTTCTCGCAGCGTAGCTCGCAAGCTTTCGGCCTTAAGGACTTTCTACCGCTTCCTAGAACTGGAGGGGAAGGTCCCAAAGAACCCCCTTACCCTCTTGGAAGGGCCCAAAAGCGGGCGAGATCTCCCCAAGGTCCTCACCGCCGAGGAGGTGGAGCGTCTGCTCGCGGCTCCGGATCCCTCCACGCCTCAGGGGCTGCGTGACCGGGCCATGCTCGAGACCCTCTACGCTACAGGGCTGCGGGTCTCCGAGCTGGTAAGACTGGCCTTGGCCCAGCTCAATCTGGAGGTGGGTTTCGTGCGGGTCACCGGCAAAGGGGCCCGGGAGCGGGTGGTGCCTTTAGGAGAGATAGCCCGAGACTGGCTCAGGAGATACCTTAAAGAGGGGCGGCCTCAGCTCCTCTCCGGCCGCGAGAGTCCTTATCTCTTTGTAGGCCGGCGGGGACGCCCCCTTACCCGCCAACGCTTCTGGCAGATTATTCGGGAATACGCCCGTAAAGCCGGCCTCCAGATCCCCATCTCCCCCCATGTCCTCCGCCATTCCTTTGCTACCCACCTTCTTGAAGGGGGGGCCGACCTGCGGGCCGTGCAACTCA
>QOAM01000096.1 GCA_003978075.1 Thermodesulfatator sp.
GGACTCTCTTACGAAGATTGTCAGCGGCTCGATACCCGTATCCGCCTTCTTCCCACAGAAAAGGCCCGCGAGGTGGCCCGCAAGAACTTTCCCCAGCTCTGGCAACAAGCCTCCCAAATGGTGGAACAGATCTTCTCTCCTTTTAGAAAATCTAAACCGTCCCGGGATTGTCGGAGAGTAAAAAGTGTGGAAGGATAAGACATAAGAGGTTCGGGAAAGGGCGGGTCGGTTGGTTTTGGAGAGTCAGTAAGGAGTATTGTTTATACGATCTGCAAGTATAGCTGATCTCCGTTGAATTTGTTTACTTTTTTGGAGAGAGGGATGGAAATACCAGATGTTCTGATGGAAGTAGAATAAGAAGGGGCTTATAGCGACATCTTGGACGATGGGTAGGAGAATTTTTGGGTAGAGAGCTGGGAGGCCTTGGAGGAGAGGCTGGTGGGCCTAGTCTTAAGCTTGGGGCTTTAAAGGAATCCTAGTGGAGGTAATGGAGAGATCTGCTGCAAGGCGGAAAATCTGCCTAGTAAAGCCCTAAAACCAAACATAAGGAGGTGGAAATGAAGATTTATTACGATCAGGACGCGGATCTTTCCCTTCTTAAAGATCAGACTATAGCAGTATTGGGTTACGGGAGCCAAGGCCACGCGCACGCCCTCAATCTGAGGGATAGCGGTCTCAAGGTGATTGTGGGCCTCCGGGCCGGCGGCCCCAGCTACGAGAGGGCGCAGGCCGACGGGTTCGAGGTGATGGCCCCTCCCTTGGCCTGTGCGCGGGCGGATGTCATCATGGTACTGGTTCCAGACCAGATCCAGCCCCAACTCTATAAGGAGGCCATCGAGCCTAACCTTTCTCCCGGGAAGATGGTCATGTTTGCCCATGGCTTCAACATCCATTACGGGCAAATCGTTCCGCCTAAGGAGGTGGATGTAACCATGGTGGCCCCCAAAGGGCCGGGGCACCTCGTGCGCCGGGAATTTACAAGAGGGGCCGGGGTGCCTTGCCTGGTGGCTGTTCACCAAGACGCCACCGGTAAGGCCCTGGCTCGGGCCCTGGCCTATGCCAAGGGAATCGGAGGCACCCGGGCCGGGGTAATCGAGACCACCTTCCGGGAAGAGACGGAGACCGATCTTTTTGGTGAACAGTGTGTGCTCTGCGGTGGAGTCTCCGCCCTTATTAAGGCCGGCTTTGAGACCTTGGTGGAGGCGGGCTATCCCCCGGAGCTGGCCTATTTTGAATGCTGCCACGAGCTTAAACTCATCGTGGATCTCATTTACGAGGGCGGACTTTCTTTTATGCGCTATTCCATAAGCGACACCGCGGAGTACGGCGACCTTACCCGGGGTCCGCGTATCGTAAACGAAAGAGTGAAGGAGGAGATGAGACGCATCTTGGAGGAGATCCAGAGCGGGCGTTTTGCTCGGGAGTGGATCTTGGAAAATCAGGCCGGCCGCCCGGTAATGAACGCTCTTCGCCGACGGGAGGCCACACATCCTATAGAGGAAGTGGGCAAACGCCTCCGGGAAATGATGCCCTGGCTCAAGAAAAAATAGCCAAGTGAACCGCCCCGGAGTTGTCGGAGAAGTAAAAAGTGCGGGAGGAGGATAAGACGGCGCTGGGTTCGAAGGAAGGAGGTAGACTTGGAGAAAAGGGCTGGGGTGAGCAGTGAACCGTGCCAGGCAAAGGTATTGAGCGGGAGGTGAGGGAGCTTAAGCGGGCGAATGAGATCTTACGGAAACTGCCACTTTTTTTCGCCCAAGCAAATTGATGGAAACCTGGAGAGATAAAGGGCGCGGCGGGATTCGAACCCACGACCTCTGGCTCCGGAGGCCAACGCTCTATCCAACTGAGCTACGCGCCCTTTATCAAGATTTTAGAAGATCCTCGCTTTTTGTCAACTAGATGAGACTTACCAACAAACCTTGACAAGCACCCGCCTTGATCCGGAGTACATAAATACTATCCCGGTATCTAACTCCGGAAAACTTCATTCCCAGCCCCAAGGCTGTTACATCAAAGTCATTCATCACTTCACAGTCCCCCTCCTCTTTCCCAGGGATTTGGCACTACGTTCCTTTTTACGAGGCTATTTTCCATGTTAGAATGTTTTTAGATCTGAAAGGAGGGCGGGATGAAGCTTAAGGAAATAGTGGGTGGTTTAGGGCTGGCCCTTCTCATCTATGTGGCCCTGGCAGTAAAAGGGCATAGAATGGCGGTCTCGCACGCCTTTCTCCTGAGCTTGGTCACTTTCATCTACCTGGCCGCCGGGGTGGGCTATCTCCTCTATTGGATCTTCCGGTGGGAAGGTATGGGGCGAGTGGCCTCGGTAGTGGCCTGGGCCGGGCTCATCCTAAACACCACGGGATGGGCACTGCGCTGGTGGGAGTCTCACCAGTTGGGCTACGGACACATCCCCCTCTCCAACCTGTACGAATCGCTCATCTTTTTTGCCTGGGCCACCATGGCGGTTTATCTCTTCTTGGAGCTCAAGTTCGGCGGGAGAATTCTCGGAGCTTTTGTGGCGCCTATTGCCGCCTTGATTATGGCCTACGCCTCTTTTGCCACCAACACGGAGATCGAGCCCCTGGTCCCGGCCCTCCAGAGTAACTGGCTTACGGCCCATGTGATCACCTGTTTTCTGGGATACGGAGCCTTTGCCGTGGCCTTTGGTCTGGGTTGGCTCTATCTCCTGCGTCCAAAAATGCCAGGGGAAAGGTCTCTCTGGCGCTATGTGCCGGGAAAGGAAGCCCTCGACAACCTCATGTACAAGGTCATCCTCTTTGGGTTCTTCTGGCTCACCGTAGGGATCATCACCGGGGCCGTATGGGCAGATCAGGCCTGGGGTTCCTACTGGAGCTGGGACCCCAAGGAAACCTGGTCCCTCATCACCTGGTTTATTTACGCTGCAGCCATTCACGCCCGGCTTACCCGGGGCTGGAGCGGCAAACGCATGGCCGGTTTGGCTATCCTGGGCTTTGCCGCCGTGCTTTTCACCTACTTCGGGGTCAATTTCTGGCTGGCGGGGCTTCATAGCTACGCTACTTCTTAAGTTAAGGGTCTGCAAAAAACTTGAGAGGCCCCGCCGGGTTTCTTCTGCGGCGTGAAAGAGCTTCTCGAGAGGCAACTGACCCGCCTTTCCGAAAATTTGGGATCAGATACCTTGGAGGCAGCCCGGGCCTCCCCCCATTTTCCCCTATTGGCTAAACTTCTCATCTTTTCTCCTTATGCGGCCAACCTTCTTACCACCCGACCCGAAATCCTCGAACCCTTCCTTCGTCCAGAGCCCTTGCGAATTCTTGGGGCCCGGGAATTGGTCCAGAGAGCCCTTTCGATCTTGGAGCAGGTACAAGGCCTTCGGGAGGCGGCCCGGGGGCTTCTTCTTCTTAAACAGCAGGAGATCCTGAAGATCCTGGCCCGGGATCTGGCCGGAGATCCCTTCGAACTCACGGCTCGAAGAGTGACCCGGGTGGCCCAGGCCTTGGTCTCGGCGGCTCTGAAGGCCCTGGCCCGAAAGGAGGGACTTTCTTCGGGAGACCTGATAGTGCTGGCCTTCGGAAAATTCGGGGGCCGGGAACTCAACTACGCCTCGGATCTGGACCTAGCCTATTTCTTTCTTCCCGGTGTGGATAAACTTCGTGCCGTTAGGGTCTTCGAGGCCCTTACTCGGCTGCTGGGCACCTTCTTCGAGGGAGACCGCCTCTGGCGGGTGGACCTGCGTTTGCGTCCCGGGGGAAAGGATGGGGAACTCGCCCTAAACCTCCCTTATGCTCGGGATTACTACCTTTATACCAGTCACCCCTTTGAACGCCTGGCCCTTATTCGGGCCCGTCCGGTGGCGGGGAATCTTGCCGCAGGCTACGCCCTTCTGGCTGATCTCCGTCCGGTGATCTACCCCCGGTATCTGGACTTCTCCTTTTTGGAGCACCTAAGGGACCTCAAAGAACGCATTCGCCGGGAGGCCAGCCGCCGGGGAGCCGAGGAGGACCTCAAGGTAGGACCCGGGGGGATTCGAGAAGTGGAATTTTTGATCCAAGGTCTTCAAGCCGTCTACGGAGGCAAACACCCGGCCCTGCGGACTCGACGAGTGCTGGCGGCCCTGGCTCGCTTGCACCGGAGGGGGATCCTCCCCGAGAAAGAAACGCGCCTCTTGCGCGAGTCCTATATCTTCTTGCGCACCGCGGAACACCGTCTCCAGACCCGCTATTTCCAGCAGACCTTTCGCCTTCCCCGAGAACCCTTAGCCCGTTTTCTCCTGGCCCAAAGTCTAGGATTTCCAGACGAGGAGGCCTTCTTGGATCGGCTTTTCCGCATCCGAAGAGAGGTCTCCCGGGCCTTCGAGGCCTTTTTGAGCCCGAGCTGTCCCCAGGAGAGATCCGAGGTGGAAAAGCTTCTGCTTGAGGCCCTCACCGGAGAGGGCCCTCTCTCCCAAGCCGCTCTCTGTGCGGAGATCCCGGAGCACCTTCTAACGGAGATTCGCCGAAAGCTCAGGGTTCGAGGCCCGCTTCTCACCCGCAAGGCCCAAGCCCTCCAACGCCTTCTCCCCCATCTTATGGAAAGCGTATTGGCCGAAGAGGATCATGCTCGGGCCCTTTCCCGCTTTCTCGCTTTTTTTGACCGCGTAGGCGGACGAATGAGCCTCCTTTCCGCCTTGGAAAGCTCTCCAAAGGCGCTGGCCCGCCTTGTCCGACTTTTTTCTCTCTCCGAATACCTCTGGCATCTGGCTGAAGAGGAGCCACGAGCGGTGGAGGCCCTCTTTGAGCCTGAAGAACTTCTCCAGCCAGGGCCCTCAGCCGCAATCCTCAGAAATCTACCTCTGGACGAAGCTCTGGGCCTCTTGAGAATCTTCAAAAACGAAAAACTTTTCCAGACCGCAGCCTCCTGTCTGGAAAAAGAGCTCTCGGTGGAAAAAGCCCTCCAAAATCTTACGCAGCTAGCCGAAGTCTTCGCCCGTCTCACTTTGAGTCTCGTTCTCCGGGAAATACAAAAAAAGTACGGACCACCTCCCGGTCCTTTTGCGATCTTGGCCCTGGGAAAACTTGGGGCCCGGGAAATAGGTTTCCGCTCTGACCTGGACCTCCTTTTCGTCTACGAGGGTTCTCCAGAGGCGGGCTATTACTGGAGCCGGGCAGCCCAGCGGTATCTCTCCTATCTCACGGTGAGAACCCCGGAAGGAGAGGGATATCCGGTGGACGCCCGTCTCCGCCCGGATGGAAGAAAGGGTCCCCTGGTGAACTCTCTGCCAGGCCTGATCAATTATTATCGAGAGGAGGCCTGGTTATGGGAACGGGCCGCAGCCGTGCGCTTGCGGCCGCTCGCTGGGGATCGAGACCTAGGCCGGCAAGCTAACCTGGCTGTAAGGAGGGAGCTCGCCCGAAGGGAATTTTCGGAGGCCGAAGCGCGGGAACTTTACCAAATGCGCCTTTACATAGAGAAAGAGCGGGCTCGAGAGGATGAAGAGCACCTTTCTCCCAAGGTGGGGTACGGGGCGCTCGCGGATCTGGAATTTCTGGCTGCGGCGGCAGCCTTGCGTAAACTCTCCCGAGAGCCAAGCTTCGCTGAGACCCGCACCCGGGAACTCCTCTCCCTTCTTCCCGAAGGCCCAGTCCTTCGTAAGCACCACGCCTTCTTGCGGGCTCTGGAACAATACCTTATCCTTCTTTACGATCCGCGTGAGAAAGACCCCGTTTATCCCCGAAAGGCCCTTTCCCAGCTTGCCCCTTACTTAGGACCTAAGGTAACGGAAGATTATGAGAAAGTCACCCGAGAAAATCGAAAACTTTTATGCAAACACCTCCTCAGAGATTCCGGAGGACTTTCGACTTGAGGCCTACAGTTATCACCTCCCGGAGGAACTCATCGCCTACCGCCCGGTAGAAAGGCGGGAGGCCTCGCGCCTCTTGGTACTCCATCGAAAGAGCGGGTGTCTGGAGCATCGGAAGTCCTTTTCGGCTATTCAGGAGTACCTCCGACCAGGAGATCTCCTGGTGCTCAACGACACCCGGGTCTTTCCAGCCCGGCTCCCGGGACGCAAAGAGACCGGGGGGCGGGTGGAGATCCTCCTTCTGAGACTGCCTGAGCCTGGAAGACCTGTCCCTGCCCTTTACCGGGGAAAAAAGCTCTTTCCAGGCTACCGGGTGATCTTTTCTGAAGAACTGGCGGCCCGGGTGCTCTCTATGAGTCCGGAAGGGGAGCTGCAACTCCTCTTAGAGGGGCCAGCAGATCTCCTTTCAGCCATCCGGAAAGTGGGCAAGGCCCCGCTCCCTCCCTATATCAAACGCGAACCTGAGGCGAAAGACCTCTTGCGGTACCAGACGGTCTACGCTCGGAAGGAGGGCTCCGTAGCTGCTCCCACCGCGGGTTTCCATTTTTCCGAGAGTTTGCTGGCCCGCTTAGAGGAGAAAGGCGTGCGCCGGGCCTTCATCACCTTGCATGTGGGCTACGGGACCTTTGCCCCGGTAAAAACCCCGGACATTCGCCGGCACCGCCTCCATGAAGAGTTCGTGGAGGTGCCGGAGGAAACGGTAAAGGCGGTGGAGGAAACGCGGCAAAGCGGAGGACGCGTGGTGGCTGTAGGGACCACTACGGTACGGGCCTTGGAATGGGCCGCTCTTTCCGGAAAGCTGCGTCCCCGGCGGGGCTGGTGCGATCTCTATATCTACCCCGGTTTTGTCTTCCGGGTGGTGGAAGCCCTAGTGACCAATTTTCATCTACCTCGTTCAAGTCTTCTGATACTGGTCTCGGCCTTTGCCGGGCGGCGCCTTATCCTTTCGGCCTACCAGGAGGCCATCCGCCGCCGCTACCGCTTCTACTCCTACGGTGATGCCATGTTGATCTTATAGAGAACTCCTCTCACCTTTTTCAGAGGTCCCAGCGCGTTTACCGAAGGCCAGCAGGAAGATCTCCCGGCTTGCCTTGCGGGTGCTTCGGGGTCTAAAGGGCTTAACCCGAGAAAAAAGGGCTTCCACTTCCTTCCGAAAGACGGGGAGCTTTTCTCCTTCGAAGACCTTGACCATGAAGTTCCCGCCGGGAGAAAGAAGGTGTCGAGCCAGTTCCAAGGCTCGGCGAGCCAGATGCAAGGAACGGAAATGATCTCCGGTGCGGTCTCCGGTGGTCTTAGGGGCCAGGTCACTCAAAACCACCTGAAAGCCTTCCGGGGCCCATCTTCTTAATTCCTCCGGGGAGATCTCAAAGACATCGGCCTGTAAAAAAACGAAGTTAGGGGCGGATATTTTCACCTCGGCGAGATCCACCCCTACCACTAGACCCCGAGGCCCTACCATTTTCAGAGCGTACTTACTCCAGGCCCCGGGAGCACAGCCCAGGTCCAGCACCCTGTCTCCGGGAGAGATCAGCCGGTACTTTTCTTGGACCTCGCGGAGCTTGAAGACCGAGCGGGCGGGGAAGCCCTCCTCTTGGGCCCGGCGGGTGTAGTGGTCGGTCCAGGGATTCTTGCGCTTAACCACCGGCGAGTTCCTTGGCCCGAAGGGTGGCTGCGGCTACAGCCTCCATGACCGCCCCGTGAAAGCCCCGATCCGCCAAAGCCTTGAGACCGGCGATGGTGGTCCCCCCAGGAGAGGTTACCATGGCCTTGAGCTCGTAAGGATTTTTGGCCGTTTCCCGCATGAGCCGGGCCGCCCCCAAGACCGTACCCACAGCCAGCTTTTCGGCCACCTCCCGAGGGAGTCCCTCGCGCACACCACCGTCCACCAGGGCCTCGATGAAGGCAAAGACATAGGCCGGCCCGCTTCCCGAAAGCCCGGTCACCGCATCGAAAAGGCCCTCGGGGACCCGCACTACCTCTCCCAGGGCGGAAAAGAGGGCCTCAGCCTGAGCTAGATCCTCTTCCGGAGTCTCTGGGGCCTTACACAGAGCACTCACCCCGGAAAGGACCAGGGCCGGGGTGTTGGGCATGACCCGCACCAGCCGCTCCACTCCACCGAGCCCTTCTTTGAGCCTCGCCAGAGGGAAACCGGCCACCACGGAGATAAAAAGCGGCCGGGCCTCGCAGGCCGCCTCCTGAATCTCCCTCAGGACCTCCGGGAGCACCTGGGGCTTGACCGCTAGGATAACTACCTCACACTCCTTCACCAAACGGGGATTGTCGAAAAAGACCTCTACCCCGTAGGTCAGGCGGAGATAACTCTGGCGTTCCTTGCCCGGGGTGGAGATGAGGACACTTGAAGCCTGCAAAAGGCCTGCGGCCAGTCCTCCGCGCAGGATGGCTTCGGCCATCCGCCCCCCTCCGATAAAACCCAGTCTTTCCATCGAGCACTCCTCCGGGAGAATTTTTCTTAACTGTACCACGGTAGAGGTCCCCTTTGAGAAGAACCCTGAAAAAATCAGGATCTCTCCTTGCGAGAGGTCTCAAAAACGGTTAAGAAGACATCTATGCTTCCCAATCGGCAGGGAAAATTTGGGCCCTTCGGCGGGCGCTTTGTGCCGGAAACCCTGATGCCCGCTCTTTCGGAATTGGAAGAGGCCTACCGGCGCTTTAAACGCGATCCGGGGTTCCGGCGTGAACTTTCCTGGTATCTCCGGGAGTACGCTGGCCGTCCCACACCTCTTTATCCCGCCCGCCGGCTTTCCCAGGCCCTGGGGGGACACCTCCGTCTTTACCTCAAGCGGGAGGATCTGCTGCACACCGGGGCCCACAAGATCAACAACACCCTGGGGCAAGTTTTGCTGGCCCGGCGCATGGGTAAGCGACGCGTCATCGCCGAGACCGGGGCCGGCCAACACGGAGTAGCCACAGCCACAGCCGCGGCGCTCCTGGGGCTGGAGTGTGTGGTCTATATGGGGGCCAAGGATACGGTGCGCCAGGCTATGAATGTCTTTCGCATGGAGCTTCTGGGGGCGCGGGTGGTGCCGGTGCATGCCGGGACCCAGACCCTGAAGGACGCCATCAATGAGGCCATCCGCGATTGGGTGACCCATGTGGAAGACACCTTTTACGTGATCGGCTCGGTGGTGGGCCCCCATCCCTACCCCATGATGGTGCGGGACTTCCAGAGCGTGATCGGGCGGGAGGCCCGGCGCCAGATCCTACGTTTAGAAGGCCGGCTTCCCGATCTGGTCATCGCCTGCGTGGGTGGGGGATCTAATGCCATGGGGATCTTCCACCCTTTCGTGAAGGATCAGGTAGTGAAACTGATAGGGGTAGAGGCTGCAGGGGAGGGGCTGGATTCGGACAAGCATTCCGCCACCCTTACCGCCGGAGAGCCCGGAGTGCTTCACGGCATGATGACCTATCTCCTCCAAGACCGGGTGGGGCAGATCAAAGGGGCGCACTCCATCGCCCCGGGTTTGGATTATCCCGGCGTGGGACCGGAACATGCCTTTCTTAAAGAGTGCGGTCGAGCGGAGTATGTGGCGGTAGACGATGAAGAGGCCCTTGCGGCCTTTCGCCTTCTTTCGGAGACCGAGGGCATCATCCCGGCGCTGGAGAGCGCGCACGCCGTGGCCTATCTAGTCAAGATCGCTGACCGTCTTCCCCGGGATACCATAGTCATCATCAATCTCTCCGGCCGGGGCGACAAGGACGTGGCGGCGGTGAAGGAGTATCTAGGGAAATGACCGGGGCGGAAAGGGTAAGGGAGGCTATTGAGGAGGTCAACCGGGCTGGGCGAGCGGCCCTTATTCCCTATTTCTGTGCCTGGGATCCGGATCTTGAGACCACTCGGGCCCTCCTCTGGGCTGCGGCTGAAGCTGGAGCCTCGGTGGTGGAGTTGGGCTTCCCTTTTTCCGATCCGCTGGCTGACGGTCCCACCATCCAGGCGGCCACCCAGCGGGCCCTGCGCCACCGACCGACCCTTGAGGCCTTACTGGAATTTGTGGCCGGGCTTTACAACGAGGGCTATCCCCTGCCTGTGGTGATTATGGGCTATTACAATCCCTTCTTTCGGTTTGGACTGGCGCGTTTTGCCCGCGAGGCCCGGCGGGCCGGACTTTGCGGGGCTATCATCCCGGATCTGCCTCTGGAGGAGGCTCGGCCCTGGCTGCGAGAGGCCCGGAAACAAGGCCTTTCCGCGGTAATGCTCGCCGCCCCTACCACCCCTCCCCAGCGTCTCGAACGCATCGCCCGGGTCTCCACGGGATTTCTCTATTATGTCTCCGTCACCGGGATCACCGGGGCCCGGGAGAGGCTTCCCGAGGATCTGGCCTTGCGGCTGGACCTAGCCCGGGAGGTGTCTCCGGTGCCCGTGGCGGTGGGATTCGGCATTTCTAAACCGGAACAGGTGCGGCTCCTTGCCCCTCACGCTCACGCCTTGGTGGTGGGAAGCGCCCTGGTGCGTATTATAGGGAAAGAGGGCCCGCGGGCCCCGGCCCGAGTGCGAAAGGCCCTTTCAGAGCTGGTCTCCGCCGCCAAAAGATGAAAGTCCTGCGCGTAGAAACGGCCGAGCCTTACGAGATCCTCATCGGCGGAGGGCTCCTCACCGACCTTCCTGAAGATCTCCCCAGGGTTCTTTCCACCCGCAATTTGGCTCTAATCACCGACGAGACCGTACGGGATTTGGTAACTGAAGATTTGGCCCGCATACTTATTGAAAAGGGATTCCGGGCCGAAATCTTTAGCTTTCCTGCGGGAGAAGCCTCTAAGACCATGGAAACCGTGGTCCAACTGGCTCAAGACATGGTGCGGGCCGGTTTTGATCGACGCTCGGCGGTGCTGGCCGTGGGTGGGGGGGTGGTAGGAGATGTGGCCGGTTTTCTGGCCTCTATTTATCTCCGGGGGGTGCCTTATGTGCAGATCCCCACCACCCTGCTCGCCCAGGTGGACAGCTCTGTGGGGGGAAAGACCGGAGTGGACCTTCCGGAAGGGAAAAATCTCCTGGGGACCTTTTATCAGCCTCGCCGGGTTTACATCGACTACGGAGTGCTCAGCACTCTACCCTTGGCCCATTTGAGAAACGGTCTGGCGGAAGTGGTCAAGTACGGGGCGGCTTTAAGTCGCGAGCTCTTTAAGTTCCTGGAACTCCAGGCCGAAAGGCTTTTGAGCTATGATCCTGAGGCCCTGGAACATATCATCTACGAAAGCTGTCGGCTCAAGGCCTGGGTGGTCTCCCAGGACGAGCGGGAGGCCGGTCTGCGCCGGGTCTTAAACTTCGGACACACCTTAGGGCACGCCCTGGAGGCCGCTCTCAATTACGAGATCCTGCACGGAGAGGCCGTGGCCGTGGGGATGGTAGCCGCGGCAAGGCTCTCAGAGGCTTTGGGGGTGGCGGAGGAGCCGGTGGCTGAGAAGTTGAAGACCCTTCTCTCCCGGCTGGGACTGCCCGTGGGTTTGCCTAACGACTTAGACCCTGAGTCCCTGCTGGGTTTTCTTGCGGCGGACAAGAAGGTCTGGCACGGGCGCCTTACCATGGTCCTTTTGCGTCGCATAGGAGAATTCCTCTTTTTTCAGGACCCGCCTAAGGAAAAATTGCGAGAGATCCTGAGGGATCTCCCCAAGGTTTAGCCTTTGAGGCAGCCTAAGGGAAGAAGTCGGGCTACTTTACGGGTGAGACCGGCCCCGCAGGCGGCTTCGATGACCTGATCCACATTTTTGTAAGCCTCCGGGGCCTCTTCCGCTACGCCGCGCTTACTGCGGGCCCGGACCACGATCCCCTTTTGGCGAAGTTTTGCGATGATGTGATCCGCCCGAAAGCTCTTGAGGGCCTGGTGCCGGCTCATGCTCCGTCCGGCCCCGTGGCAGGCGCTGCCGAAGGCCTTACGTTCCCCCTCTTCGGTACCCACCAGAATGTAAGAGGCCGTCCCCATGGAGCCCCCAATGATGACCGGCTGCCCCACGGCCCGGTAGCGTTCCGGAAGCTCCGGGCGACCCGGTCCCCAGGCCCGCGTGGCCCCCTTGCGGTGCACAAAAAGCCGCCGGCCCTCGTGCCACTCCACCTTGCAGGTATTGTGACTGATATCGTAAAGAAGGGTTACCCGGGCCTGTGGAAAAAGCCTGGTAACCACCTCCCGCACCAAATGGGTAATTACCTGGCGATTAGCCAGGGCGCAGTTCACCCCACAGATCATGGCCTTGAAATAACGTTCTCCTTCCGGGGAATGAATAGGGGCGCAGACCAATTCTTTTTCCCGAATGGGGATGCCGTATTTGCGTGCGGCCTTGGCCAGCACCGGGAGGTAGTCTGTGGCGATTTGGTGTCCTAGAGCCCGGGAGCCACAGTGGATAGTGATGACCACATCCTCTTCTTCTAAGCCGAAGGCTTGAGCTACCCGGCGATCATAAATCTCGGCCACATACTGGACCTCAAGGTAATGGTTACCTGAGCCCAGGGTGCCTACCTGACGGTGTTGCCGGCGCTTGGCCTCCAAGGAGACCTGCGCAGGGTCGGCTCCAGGCATGCAGCCTTTTTCCTCAATGTAGTCCAGGTCTTCCGGTTCTCCGTAGCCCCTCTCCACGGCCCAACGGGCTCCTCCAAGAAGTACCTGGTCGAGTTGCTGAGGTGTGAGGCGGATTTCACCTTCAGAGCCTACGCCGGCCGGCACAGTTTCATAAAATTCATCCATAAGGCGCTCCAAGAGAGGGAGAACCTCTTCTCGCTTGAGCCCGGTACGCAGGGTGCGTACCCCGCAGGAAATATCGTAACCCACTCCACCTACAGAGATGATTCCCCCTTCTTCGGGATCAAAGGCCGCTACTCCCCCTATGGGAAAGCCATAACCCCAGTGCGCATCAGGCATGGCGATAGAGGCCTTGACGATACCCGGGAGGGTGGCCACATTCGTCACCTGTTCATAGACCTTTTCGTCCATCTCTTCGAGGAGTTTCCGGCTGGCAAATATCTTCCCCGGCACCCGCATCTCCCCCTGCGAGGGGATCTCCCACTCATAATCATTCAGCTTGATGAGTTTTTTGAGTTCCATGGAGGACACCCCTCGGGGATTTTTTAAAGCGGGAGTTCGTAAGAAAAATAAAGTTTTATCCCTTTTTCTCGGACATATTCCTCCACTTGAGGTGGTGTTTGATAAGTAACTAGGATAGGGACCACCTCCTTCCCCAGGGCTTTCTGGATACGGGAAAGACCTTTGAGAAAAGCGTCTACATCCCTTTTACGTAGTTGACTTTTACATTCTCCCACCACAAAGACCTCTTCTCCATCGCGGATAGCCTCGCCTAGGATGTTAATCTCTATATATCTTCCCGGGGAAAGTTCCAAGTATCTTCTCTTTAAAGGAGAAAGAAGTCGAAGGCCAAAATCTCTTTCTAGGAGGTTCGGTAACCCTTTGTAAGCTCGGTCTTCAAGGAGGTATCCTATAGTGTGTTGGAGGCCTCCGAGTTGCTCCCGGGTCTTGCGATGCTCCGCCGTAAGTTTTTTCAACTCTTCCTCTGTTTTCTTCTGCGCCTGAATGAGCTCCTGGACCGTCTCTTCCAGCTTGGTAATCCTCTTTTCTGCACTCCGATGGGCCTGAGCTAACTCTTTAAGCTCTTCTCGGGTTTCTCTCTGCGCCTGAATGAGCTCCTGAACCGTCTCTTCCAGCTTGGTGATCCTCTTTTCCCCTTCCCGATGGGCCTGGATGAGCTCGCGTACGATCTCTTTTAACTCGTTAAATTCCTTTTTAGTAACCGACTCCTCCCGCTGCCGCTCCATTTCCTCAAGCACAGCCAAGAGGACCTCTCGCGTAGTAGGCTCTAATCGATCTAAAAGTCGAATTACTTTAGTACTGTAAGGCATAATCCCTTGCCCACTTAAAGAGACCCCTGACTTTTCAGAAGTCTCTGAGGACTTTTACTTATTTATTTAATTTTAACAACCTTTTGGTTCTTCGTCATTTTATGTGGAATTTAGGATCTCGGGTAGGCCTTGTATCAAAGTGGCGTGATAGGCCACCTCCAATGGTATTTCACCTCTAAGGCTACCACTTTAGCACAAGGCCCAGCCCCACACAGCCTCTCCTCAAAGGCCTCCCAACTCTCCACCCCAAAAACCCTCCTTGCCATCGCCCGAAATATCGCTATAAGCCCTCCCTCGCTCCACCTCTTCCCTATCCGCCTTACCCGAAGCTTGATCCGACCTATTACATTCTCCACCGCATTCGATACATTCGGTATCCATTCCCCTCTCTCCAAAAAATACTCCAAAAAAGTAAACACATTCTCCCCCAAACGCTTCAAATACCTGTGAGCCCGCGGATATACCTCCGGATCAAAAATCTCAAGTAACTCTTCCCATAACTCCCGACTCTCTTTAAGAATTCCTTCCACCCTCTCCCTTACCTCCGGCCGATTCCTAACGTTCATCCTAAAAAGCGGTATCTCGCTTAAAAGATCCACCAAATCTCGGTTCTCTATACCCTTATACCCATCCTCATAAAGCGCAAAACTCAAGTCCCTCTTCCCATGCCAAGTGCACCTCTGATGCTTCATCCCTTCCCCAAGAAGAGCCTCTATCCCCGGCTCCCCATCCGAAATCAATACCTCAAGCCTCTCGTAATCTATGCGCCTCTCAAGCTCCTTCCGAACCTCCTTCCAGCTCCAACCCGCAAATATCCCCAAAGGAATCCACGGACCTTCCGCCCTCTCCGCTCCCAACACCACCCTCGCCTCCTCTAATCCCCCGTCCCGGCCTCGCCCCGCCTGAAGATATACCTTCATCGTATCGACCATCAGATACCGAAATTTCCGGTCCCTAAACGAAATCTCATTACCCTCAAAGATGTCCCTGAAATTCCGATGAACCGTGGCGTGGGAAGGAGCATCTGCCCCCATCTCGTAGCTTACCTCTTGCGCTGCCTGCCGAAAGGAAGTAAGCACGGAAAGCCTTGTAGCAGAACGTAAAGCCCCCCAAGAGAAACGCCTCCGGGGATGAAAATCCACCACTAGAGGAAGAAGCCTGAGTGTTTTTCGGGTCTTTTTATCTCGAAGCTGCCGATTGACCACTTGGATCTTCCCAAAGACCGTATTGAAAGTGCGCCATCTTCCGTGCCGACCGTTCTTTACGAATCTTCCAGGATGTAAGGTTTGTAAGATAGACGAAAGGCGTTCTTGGAGAGCTTCCAGAAGAGCTTTTATCATAAGGCGACCTGCTTCCTTTAGGTTTTCGCGGACGGCCTCTTCTATAGTAGTCAATGAAACCTTGTCCCAAGGGATTTCGAAGGTTACAGTCATATTCACAACTAATTGTCTGGGGGCCACTGTTTCACCTCCTTATGAAAAGTTATTCTCCGGTGGCCCCATTTTACCTCCTTCATCACGCCACTTTGTGACAGCGCCAAAAGGTTTCGTTACATTAAAGTGTCATGCGCGAAAATATCAGAGAACTTGTAGCCTGGATAGCCGAAAATTATCATCCTCAAAACATACTCGAAATAGGCTCTTTCAAGGTAGAGGGACAGGAAGAACTGGCTGATTTGCGGCCCTTTTTCCCAAGAAGCTTTTTCATCTCCTAACCACTGTCCTGCATACTGCCCAGATCCAGGGAAAGACCGTTTAGAAACTATAAACGGCCTTTTCTTCATATAGTTCCTCAAATATTCGAAAATAGCCTTGGATTCCATAATTCCCATTGCCATCAGCATTATCTGTATTGCCATAGCAAAGGACAAAGGCCACGAA
>QOAM01000036.1 GCA_003978075.1 Thermodesulfatator sp.
GACCCAAAGCCCGGAAAAGGGAACGATGAGGGGCCCGTTCCAGACCCTTTTTCACTCTATCGCTGCGCATCTCAACCTCCTCTAAATCCAATTTCCCATCTTTATAACACCCTAGCGAACTTTAAAGAAGCTCCAAGATACCTCCGAAAAGTCCAACATCTCATGTACTATTCCGCCCCCCTTGATTGAAGCTGATTACGATTGATGATAAGAACAAAGCTTGAGGCGCACAGAGGTATTTTAATAGGTAAAAGTGCTAGAAAGACCTTGAAGGCCTTTCATCTTTTTGGCAAAGGAGGTATGGGGATATTTCTTGGTCTAGCTCCTGGAAAAGTTTCCTTGGAAGTGCCTGAAGAGCTAAGAGATGGACTACGTGCTCGATGCTTATTATCTTCCTACGCGCTATCCCGACGGTTTACCGAGGGTTCACCTTTTAAGCTACTACCAAGCGGAGGAGGCCATTCGGTATGCCGGTGAGATCCTCGAATTCGTGCATGCTAAGATGGCCCCCCGAAGGAAGAAGTCTGGTAAAGATTTCTGGAAGTCCTCAAAGGGGACTGCGGGGATCGCTCGCCCGAAGGGATTGGAGCCGTGGAGGTGATGATAGTGACCCCGGGCCGAAAGGAATCCCTTCATGAAGAACCTATCTTTAATCCCTTTTTACGTCTTCCGGTACCGGCGGATCTTTTGTTATATACTCCGGAGGAGTGGCGGAGGATTGAAAACACCTTTTCGCAAAGTTTGGCCAAGGCAGTCTGGATCTTAGAGAAAAAGGAGGGCGGAGATGAAGATCTTTATTGACACCGCGGATATCAACGAGATCCGGGAGATTAAAGATTTGGGGATCCTCGACGGGGTGACCACCAATCCCTCTCTGGTCAAAAAGACCGGCCGGCCCTGGAAGGAGGCCGTGGAGGAGATCCTTAAGGAGTGCGCGGGGCTTCCGGTCTCGGTGGAGGTGGTGGCCACAGACACCGAAGGCATGGTCCGCGAGGCCCGGGAGCTGGCCAGACTAGGGGACAACGCGGTGATCAAGATTCCCTGCACCGAGGCCGGCATCCGGGCGGTAAAAGCCCTCTCCGCCGAGGGGATCAGGACCAACGTCACCCTGGTCTTCTCCCCCCTCCAGGCCTTGGTGGCAGCCAAGGTGGGGGCCACCTATGTCTCTCCTTTCATCGGGCGTATCGACGACATCGGCTACGACGGCTTGGCGGTTCTGGAAGAAGTGATCTCTATCTACGAGGTTTACGGGGTGGAGACGGAGATCATCGCCGCCAGTATCCGGCACGTGGACCACGTGAGGCGCTGTGCGGAGCTAGGGGTGGATATTGCTACCATTCCCTACAAGGTGATCAAGCAGATGTTTCGGCATCCGTTGACCGATGTGGGGCTTGAGCGTTTCCTCAAGGATGCCCAGGAGGCCGGGATCCAAATTTGAGCCCGCTCTTTTCCCTCCTCAATCGGAATCTGGGCCCGGTGGTGGACCGGGTGATGGTCGGAGCAAGCGATCCGGCCCTGATTTACGCCTTTTTCGTCCTTCTCTCCCTGGGACTCGTCCTGCGCCGGGGGCTTAAGGTGCTTGCCGCCCCCTTTCTAGCTCTGGCCCTGGTGGTGGTGGCCGACGCCCTCTGCGCCCGCGTCTTAAAGCCCCTCTTTCATTCCCCGCGCCCTTACGCCGCTTCCGCCGGGGTGCGAGTTTATAAAGGGGGACATTTCCGGATCACGCAAAAGAACCTTTCGGCCCCCAGTTACGGGTTCCCCTCCTGTCACGCCACGAACACCGCCACGGCCACGACCTTTTTCGCCCTGGTCGAACCCTGGACCCTTGAGGCCACGGTGCCCTTCACCCTTCTGGTGGGGCTCTCCCGGGTCTATCTGGGGCACCATTTTCCCGGGGATGTGCTTTTCGGCTGGACCGTGGGAGGGCTGGTCGGTCTCGGAGGAGGATGGCTTTGGCGAAGGACGATAAAGAAAAAGGTTTCCTAGACCTTCTTTTCTCCGTAGAGGGGCTTTTTTTGCTCATAATTCTAGCCTTTCGTTTGGGTTTTCTCCGGGAAATAAATCTCCAGCTCTCCCCGGACGAGGCCTATTACTGGGACTGGTCGCGGCACCTGGCCTTCGGTTATTACAGTAAACCCCCTATGGTGGCCTGGCTCATCGCCATCTTTACCCGGGCCATGGGGGTTTCAGAATACACTGTACGTCTTCCGGCACTTTTTTGCGGGATGGGCTTTCTGGTTTTCTTTTACCTTTTGGCCTATCGGCTTTTCGGACGCCTTCCCGCCCGGTGGGGCCTCTTTGCCGCGGCTCTTACGCCCATCTTTACCGTTTTCGGGCTCCTCATGACCATTGATCCCCCACTTCTTTTCTTCTGGTCCGGGGCCCTTTATTTCGGCTGGCAAGCGACCGCGAAAAACCGCCTGCGGCACTGGCTCCTCCTGGGCCTCTTCTGCGGCCTGGGGCTTCTCGCCAAGCAGACCATGCTGGCCTTCGGGGCCTTCTACGGCCTGTGGCTCCTTTTCTATCGCAGGGACCTCCTGCGCTCCCCCGGACCCTGGATCACCCTGGGACTGGCCCTTCTCCTCTGGGCTCCCAATCTCCACTGGATGGCCACCCATCACTGGATCACCCTCAAGCACACCGAGCGCCATTTCAGGGAGGAGGGGCTTTATATCCTGGGCCCGGTGCGGTTTCTTGCGGAGCAGGCCGGGGTCTTTTCGCCCCTCCTTTTCGGGCTTTTTCTCTGGGCCTCCTTCATGCTTTTTCGGCGCCGGGACTGGCGCAAAAGAGCCGAACTCTCCTATCTCTGGGCCCTTTCGGCCTGGCCTTATCTGGCTATCCTCCCCCTTTCCTTTTTCCGTAAGATAAACGCCAACTGGCCCATGCCCTTTTTCGTGGCCGGTTTGAGCCTTACCGCAGGCGTGGTCTTTTCCCTGAGAGGGAGGATAAAGGCCCGCTTCCTTCGAGGATTCTATGTGGCTGGACTGATTCTAGCCTTCTTCTCCACGGCCCTTATTTATCAACTCCCTCGTTTCCCGCAAAAATTCCCTTCCCAATTGGCCGGACTTCTCTTTCGCTTTTATGGATGGCGGGAACTGGCTCATAGAGTGCAAAAGTACCGTCGTTCCAGAGAGCCCCTCTTTACCGACAACCGAGCCTTCGCCGCCGAGCTGGCCTTCTATCTCCCTGATCATCCCCAGGTATGTCAGGTGCGCGAGGGTCCTTTCCCCCGTTCTCAATATCACCTTTGGGCCTGTCCCCACCCTTCCTCCCCCTCTCTCTGGGTAAGCAAGGGGGCTAAACCCCCCTGCCCCCAAGGGATCTTCCTTGATTTTGGAAGGCTTCCTCTCCCCGGAGGCCGTACCCTCTCCTACGCCCTCTGGCGCTGTCCCCAAAGCGTAGATCTCCTTTCGCGAAGAAATCGCCGTTTTAGGCAAAATCCAAAGAGCTGCGCAATCAAAGTTCTCCCCGAACCTCGCGGTGAAGTCTCTCGAAAAACTTTTCCATAAAGCGATAGCGTTCCTCAGCCAAGCGGCGGCCTGAAGGAGTGAGAAGACCGTCCTTGATGCGGCAGAGCTTGAGTTTAAACTCTCGCCAAGCAGTATCTTCAGAAGAATAAGGTTGGGTCTTTTCCAGGTCCACCTCTGGATTGTGGAGGCGGGCCCCCACCTCCCCGGCGAAGAGGAAGGCTCGACCGATCCCCACGGCCCCTAAGCTATCCAGCTTATCGGCATCGAAAAGGATCTTCTCTTCCAGGCTCTCCGGGCGCTCGGAACCCCGAAAACGGTGTCTTCTGATGGCCCTCACTACCCGCTCTATGAAATCCGAAGGGAAATTCAATTCTTTTAAAATTTGACGGGCCAGTTCTGCTCCGTAGGCCGCATGGCAAACTTTTCCCCGAGTGCGGGCCTCCTCCGCCCGGCCAATATCGTGAAGAAGGGCTGCCACCCGCACCACTTCCACATCCGCTCCTTCCTCCCGGGCCAATCGCTCCGCCAAGGCCATAACCCTCTCCACATGGTCCAGCCGATGAGAGGAACCTGCCTCTTGATAAAGACGCCGCGCTCTTTCGTAAAGGGCCTCCCAAGTGCGAGGATCAATTTTCATCATGATTTCTCCCAAACCAGAAAAGGAGCCCTATGCTGAGGAAAGAGACCCAGGCCGCGGCCTTCAGGGCCGTGGCTGACCCCCACCTTTCCGCCACACCCCCCCAGAAGAGAGAACCTAGAGGAAAGAGACCAAAGAAACACCAGCTAAAGAGCCCCAACACCCGACCTCGCATCTTGTCCTCACAGAAACCCTGCACCCGTGCATTGCTATTCATAATGATATTCACCATGAGGAAGCCTATCAAAGCCAGGAGGGCCCAGGAGGGCCTGATTCCAGGTCCTGTGGCCAGTAGATAGATAGTCGGAGGGAGGAGTAAGGCCGCCCCTCGGATAAGAAGGGGCAGAGGAAGATGGCGTCCCGCGGTGCCGGCAAAGAGGGCCCCCATCAAGGCTCCGAAACCATTGGCCGCCATGAAGAGACTGAATTCCCGTCCTCCACCGGCATAAAGTTCACGGACCAGGGCCGGAAGAAGCATAGCGTAAGGAAAAAGGCCTACGCTCACTAAGGCCACCAGGAGAAGCACTCCCCGGATGGCCGGTCGCCGAAAGGCGTAACTTAATCCTTCTTTCACGGCCCGGAAGAGGTTTTCCCGCGAGGTGGGAGGGCTTTGGGATAGGTCCGTAGCCAGCACGGCAAGGGTGACCGGAAAATAAGAAAAGGCGTTAAAGAGGAAACAAAAGGCCAGTCCTAGAGAGGTCATGATGGCTCCGGCCAGGGCAGGACCAGCAAAACGCGAGAGGTTGAAGGCCAAGGAGTGGAGAGAAAGGGCGGAAACTAGATCCTTCCGACCTACAAGATCGTAGATAAAGGCGTTGCGTACCGGAAATTCCAAGGCCACAGCCGTTCCCATGAGAAAGGCCAGGGCCAACACTTGCCAAGGGCGCACTACATGGAAATAGGTCAAGAGAAAGAGCAAGGAAGCAGACAGAGCGGCCAGAATTTGGGCCAAGGCCAGGACACGTTTTTTAGGAAAGTGGTCCGCCAGCACCCCGGCAGGGAGGGCCAAAAGAAGGACAGGGAGGCTTCCCAAGGCCCCCAGAAGCCCCAGATAGGCCGGCGAGCCGGTTAACTCGTAAAGGAGCCACCTCTGAGCCGTGGTGTGCACCCATCGTCCGAGAAGGGAGAACCCCTGAGCTAAAATAAAATAACGAAAATATTTGTGCCGCAGAGGAAGCACCAGCCCCTCTGCCCATTCCAGCCAGAAGGCCATGGCTCCCAAAGCTTATCCTAGAAGGGCTCCTGTGATAAGATGAAAAACAAAAAAGATGGATTGTCGAACCGGTAAGGGTTTTTTCCCGCAAAAAATCAGAAATTTGAAGGGGGAAATCATGCAAATAAGTCCAGAAAAAGAGGTGGCGGAGCTGGTGGGACGACTCATGTTGGCTGCGGCGCGCACTGCCCCCAAAGCCCGGGGGCAGGACGAAATTCTCACAGCCCTAATCACTGATCCCGAAGAAAAAGAGATCTTGGCCCAAGAAATGGAAAAGGTCGCCGAAAGGGGGAAGGCCTTCGCCTTTTTTAAGCGAGATGCCCAGAATGTGCGTCAGGCCGAGGCTGTGGTCCTCATCGGTCTCAAGTTTGAACGTCCAGTAGGGGTAAATTGCGGGGCCTGTGGTCTAGATTGTGAACGCCTTCGCCAGGCGGAAAAGACCTCTGGAGACTACGAGGGCCCGGTCTGCGCCATGCGCCTTCTGGACCTGGGCATCGCCGTGGGGTCGGCGGTGTCACTGGCCAAAGACCTCTGTGTGGACAACCGGGTAATGTACACCATAGGGGTAGCGGCCCGGAGGCTGGGCTGGCTTACCGCCCAAGTGATTCTGGGAATACCTCTGAGCATTAAAGGAAAAAACATCTTTTTTGACCGCAAGACCTAAGATGGATGGACAGGTTTTCCTTCTCTGGCTCCTTACCCTCTTTTTCTGGGGGAGTTCACCCCTTTTGGAAAAGGTGGCCTTGCGGGCCGTGTCTCCGCTCTTAGCCCTGGCGGTGCGTACCGGGGTGGCGGGCCTGGCCCTGGTTTTGGCGGTGGTGATGACCGGGGAGGTGGGACAACTGATGGAATTGCGCTTACGGGACTTCTTGGTCTTGGCGGGAAGCGGTCTTTTGGCCGGCTTTTTAGGTATGCTCACCTACTTTATGCTCCTCAAAAGCGGAGCGGCATCCAAGATTGTACCCCTTACCGCGGCCTATCCCCTGGTGACCGCACTTCTGGCCTTTCTCTTTCTCCGGGAGGAGCTCACCTTAGCCCGGCTCTTAGGTATTTTCTTCACCGTAGCCGGACTTATCATCTTACAGAGGAGTTGAGATCATGCGTAATCAGGAAGTGGCCGAGGTCTTTCGCAAGGTGGCAGCCCTTCTCGAGATCAAGGGGGAAAACCCTTATCGGGTGCGGGCTTATCAGCGAGCGGCCCAAAACATAGAGGCCCTCACCCGGGATGTAGAAGAATTGGCCCGTCAGGGAAAGCTCACCCGCATCCCAGGGATCGGGGCCGATCTGGCTAGCAAGATTAAAGAGGTTCTAGAAACAGGTACCCTTTCCCTTTATGAAGAGTTGAAACGAGAGGTGCCGCCGGAACTCCTCAAGTTTCTGGAAATTCCCGGCCTGGGGCCTAAAAAGGCCAAGCTCATCTATGACACCCTGGGTATAAAGACCCTAGAAGAACTGGAGCGGGCCTGTCGGGAGCATAAAATCGCCCGGCTTCCGGGAATGGGATACAAAACCGAGGAAAACATTCTCAAGGGACTACGTTTCCTCAAGGAAAAAATCGGAAGGAGACCCCTGGGAGAGGTGCTGCCCCTTTCCGAAGACCTTGTAAGTTATCTCCGAGAAAAGGCCCCGGTGGAGCGTATTGCGGTGGCGGGAAGTATCCGTCGCCGCCGGGAGACGGTTAAAGACATCGATATTCTGGTGACCTCTAAGCACCCTCACCAAGTCATGGAGATCTTTGTGAAGTATCCCCGGGCAATCGAAGTGTTGGCCCATGGAGAGACCAAGACCAGCCTGCGGGTAAGTCCGGGCCTGCAAGTGGACCTGCGGGTGGTGGATCCGGAGTGCTGGGGAGCGGCTTTGGCCTACTTTACAGGATCTAAGGCCCACAACATCCGTATTCGGGAGTTAGGGGTCCAGCGAGGTCTCAAAATTAACGAATACGGTATTTTTCGAGGTGACCAACGCATCGGGGGCCGAGAGGAAGAGGAGGTCTTCGCTGCGGTAGGACTCCCGTGGATCCCTCCCGAACTGAGGGAGGATCGGGGAGAGATCGAGGCAGCTCAGGAAGGTCGTCTCCCTCAGCTAGTAGGCTATGAAGAGATACAAGGGGATGCCCATGTGCATTCCAAGTACAGCGATGGTCACTCCAGTCTCGAGGAAATAGCGGCCTTCGCGGAATCCCTGGGACTTTCTTGGGTGGGCGTTTGTGACCATTCTCAGGGTCTCAAAGTGGCTGGAGGTGTACCGGTAGAGGTCCTCATGGAGAAAAAACGGGCTATTGAGGATTTTAACCGGCGTTCGAAGAGGGTAAAACTCATCTTTGGCGCGGAGGTAGACATTCGCTCCGACGGTACGCTGGACTATCCGGACGAGGTATTGGCGGAGCTCGAATTGGTCATTGCCGCCATACATACCGGTTTTCAGCAATCCGAGGAACAAATCACCTCCCGAGCGGTAGCTGCCCTTTCCCATCCCTTGGTCCACGTCTTGGCCCACCCCACGGGTAGGCTCCTCGGAGAAAGGGAACCCTATGCCCTAGACCTCAAGAAGGTCATTGAAACGGCGGCCCGATACGGTAAGGCCTTAGAGATTAACGCCTTTTACAATCGCCTTGATCTCAACGATGTGCATGCTCGGGCAGCTAAAGAGGCCGGAGTAAAGCTTCTTATAGGAACCGATGCCCATCTTGCCGACCAGATGGCCCAGATCCACTTGGGCACCGCGGTGGCCCGCCGAGCTTGGTGCGAAAAGGAAGATGTGCTAAATACCTTAGCATATGAAGAATTCAAGGCCTGGCTCCACAAGGTGAGAGAAAAATGAGGGCAGAGTTGTTACGTCTTATAGGTGAAGCTCCTCCAGAGGTGCGGGAGATCCTGGTGCGTTTTGCGGAATGGGTGGAAAAAGAGATCGGAGAGCGCCTTACCAAGCGGGATTTTGAGGCCTTTGAAAGGCGTTTTGAGGCCTTCGCTGAACGCACCGAGGAGAACTTCCGTCGGGTCTGGGAAACCCTCGATCGCCTCACCGAGCGGGTAGATCAGCTCACCGAGCGCCTGGATCGCCTCACCGAGCGGGTAGATCAGCTCACCGAGCGCCTGGATCGCCTAGCGGAGAGGCAGGAAACCTTTGAGAGAGAGACCCAAGAGAACTTCCGTCGGGTCTGGGAAACCCTCGATCGCCTCACCGAGCGGGTAGACAGGCTGGTCGAGCAGGTGGAAAAACTCACCCGGGGCTTACAGCGCACCCGAGAAGAGGTAGGAGGTTTGGCCCGCAGTGTGGCCTACGCTTTAGAAAACGAGGCCTATCGTTATCTTCCATCCTTTCTCCAAGAACGGCTGGGTTACCAGGTGGTGGACCGCTTCGTGCGCACCTATCTCAACGGAGAAGAAATAGATATCTTCGGTAAGATCCGCAAGGATGGGCAAGAGCTCTTTTTGGTGGGAGAGGCTGTTCTCAAACTAGACGATCGGGAAAAGCTGCGCCTGGTGTGGCGAAAAGTAGAGATAGTAAAGGAGGAATTCGGAGGAGAGGTCCTTCCGGTAATCGTGACGCACATGGCCCATCCGGAGGTCCTGGAAAGGGCGCGAAAGGTCGGTATCCTCGTGGTTCAGAGTTTCGAATGGATTTAAGGGGGCAGGCATGGCCAAGAAGCGCGTCCATGTTTGGATCTCTGGGAAGGTGCAAGGGGTATGGTTCCGATCCTATACCAAAAAGGAGGCAGATCGCCTAGGGGTAAAGGGCTGGGTGCGCAATCTTCCAGACGGCCGGGTGGAGGCCGTATTTGAAGGCGAGGAAGGGGCGGTGGAAGCTATGGTGCGCTGGTGTCACACAGGTTCCCCTCTTTCCCGGGTCACCGGAGTAGAGGTCCAGGAAGAAATCTATACAGGAGAATTCCAAGACTTTAGTATACGGTATTGAAATGATCGATCCCGAGAGATTAAAACTTGAGTTCCTTACCTTGGCCCAGATTAACAGCCCTTCTCGTCGGGAAAAATCGCTGGCCCAGCACCTGGTGGCTACCTTTGAAGCCCTGGGAGGGGAATGTGTTTTTGATCATTCGACGGTCTATACCGAGTCCGAAGCTGGGAACCTCTTAGTAAAAATTCCCGGTACTTCTGGGACACCCCCGGTGCTTCTTTCAGCTCATCTAGATACCATTGAACCCACCCCTCAGGTTCGACCGGTGGTAGAAGAGGACTTGATTCGCAACGAAAAGCCCGGTCTGGTAGGGGCAGACGACAAGAGCGGGATAGCCCTTATTATTGAAGTGGTGCGGGCCCTTAAAGAAAGCCAAGTTCCCCATCCTCCGCTAGAGCTAGTCTTTACCACCTGTGAGGAAATAGGCCTCTTAGGAGCCCGGTATTTGGATTACAAGCTCTTGGAGGCCCGGTGGGGTCTTGTGCTGGATGCCGAAGATCCTCGGCGGGTGGTGGTACGAGCTCCGGAAGCTGTAAAGTTCAGCCTGCGGCTCCTGGGAAGGGCAGCCCATGCCGGGCTTGAGCCGGAAAAGGGCCTTAACGCCATCAAGCTTGTTGCTGAAGCCCTAATCAGACTCCCCTCCGGGCGCATCGACCCAGAGACCACCCTCAACTTTGGTCTCATCAAGGGAGGTAAAGCCACCAATATTGTCCCGGAAGAAGTGGTGCTTGAGGGAGAGATCCGTAGCCATAACCTTCAAAAATTGGAAGAACTCTGGCAAGAGATCCAGGGAGTTTTTGCAGAAATCACTCGGGAAAAGGGGCCAGACGGTAGACCATGTTTCGAAGCCCGCAGAGAGGAGTTGTTTCCCTACTTTCATGTGCCGGAGGGCCATCCTCTCCTCCAGCTTCTCGCCCAGGCTGGCCGCCGGATAGGCTTGGAACTGGAATTCGCTAAGAGCGAAGGGGGCTCCGATGCCAATCTCTTCCACCGTCACGGCATCACCTGTGTAATTTTGGGAACCGGGATGCGCCGGGTGCATTCTCCCGAAGAGTACCTGGTGCTGGAAGACTTCTTCCTTTCCGCACGGCTGGTCTATGAATTCTTGGTCCTGGCTGCTCAAAACCCTTTGCAGGGCCTTTGAGGCCCTCTTCTTTCCGCCTCGTTGTTTAGTCTGTGGAAAGCCGATCAAGACCCCACCCTTGTGTAAGGATTGCCATACCCAGCTCCCCTGGAATAGAAACGCCTGTCCGCTTTGCGCCCGGCCCTACCCCCCGAAAGTACCGCCTCATCCCTGCGGCGAGTGTCTTGAACCCCGGGCCTTTGATCGGGTGGTAGCCCCCTTCAGGTACGAGCCTCCGGTCTCCCGATGGCTCAAGTCCCTGAAATTCCGTGAGAACTTCGTTTTAGCCCGAGATCTAGGACTCCTTTTGAAAGGGGCCCTGGCTGAAGAAGGCCCTTTCGACCTAGTGATTCCGGTTCCTCTCTCCTCCAAAAGGAGGCGTGCGCGGGGGTTTAACCAGTCCGCCCTATTGGCGAGGTGGGCCTGGGGAAGTTTCCAAGAAATCCTTTATCGCCAGAGGGATACTCGCCCCCAAAGCGAGCTTTCGGCAGCGGAAAGAAAACGCAACGTGCGCGGAGCCTTCGCTTTAAAGAAACCTTTAGATCTTTCGGGAAAACACCTCTTGTTGGTAGATGATATCTTTACCACCGGAGCCACCGTGGAAGAATGTGCCCGGGTGCTAAAAGAGGCGGGAGCTTCCCGGGTAACCGTAGCGGTGGTGGCTCGGGCCTGAGCGATGAAGGTAGCCCTTCTCCCCTATCTTGTGGAAAGTAGAGCCCCCCACCAGAACCTGGAACGCCTTAAGGCTTTGCTTTCCCGGGTCTCGGCTTCCTTAGCGGTGGCCCCAGAGCTAGCCTTGACCGGCTATGGTTCCCTTGAAAAGACCCCGAGCAGCCTGGAATTTGCGGAGCTGGAATCTCTGGTTCGGAAAAAGAGAATTTCCCTTCTCTTGGGTCATCCGGTCCTCGGAAAAGAGGGGCTCCGGAACGGGGCCTGGCTGATAGACTCAGAGGGGGCCCAAGTGGTGGCCGAGAAGGCGGCCCTCTTTCCAGGGCTCGATCTAGAAGAGGGGTTTAACCCCGGAGACCGGCGAGAGATCTTTGAGCTGGAAGAGGGACTCTGCGGAGGGGTGCTTCTCTGCTACGAGATCCGCTTTCCGGAGTTTGCTCGACAACTAGTGGCCCGAGGAGCCCAGGTAATCTTTGTTTTGGCCCAATGGCCTGTGGCTCGGGTGGAGCACCTTCGGACCTTGGCCCGGGCCCGAGCTGTGGAAAATCAGGTCTTTGTAGTGGTGGTCGGGGCCTTAGGCAAGGCCCGCAACATCCCCCTCGCCGGACTAGCCCTGGTCTTTTCTCCCTCGGGAGAAGTACTCCTCGAACTCCGAGAGCGCGAGGGAGTTTTCGAGATAGATCTCCGACCCGAGGCCCTGGTAAAAGCGCGTAATCTCTTCAACACCTCTGCCGTTCCCCCTCCTTCTTCTCCTGAGAAAAAAATTCGCCTGCTTCCCGATCTCCTTCAGGAGGTGAAGCGTCGCAGGGCCCTCGGACATCGCCTGGTTTTCACCAACGGCTGTTTCGACCTCCTTCACGCCGGGCATGTAAGTTATCTTTATGAAGCCCGCGCCTTAGGAGATTTTCTGGTGGTGGGATTGAATTCTGACGCCTCGGTGCGGCGTCTCAAGGGTCCAGAGCGCCCGATAAATCCTGAAGGAGAGCGGGCTCGCGTATTGGCTTCTCTGGCCAGCGTAGATTATGTAGTCCTCTTCGAAGAGGATACCCCAGAGGCCCTTATCCGCGCCCTTCAACCCGATGTCTTGGTCAAGGGAGAGGATTGGCCGGAGGAAAAGATCGTAGGGGCCACCTTAGTAAAAAGTTACGGGGGAAAAGTGGTACGCATTCCCTTCCGCTATCGGGTTTCCACCACGGCCCTTATCCAGCGCCTGCGCAGGGGGCTAAGATCTTAAAGGAGGCAATGAAATGGCAAAAAGACTTTCTTACCAGGAAGTCCTTCGAAAAATTCGGAAGATGGAAGATCTTTCTGGACTCGATCTTTCGGGGTTTAAATTGGAAAATCTCAACTTGAGTCTTTTAAAGATCCGTGGGACCAACTTTACAGGGGCCCATCTTTACGGAATCAATTTTATCGGAGCAGATCTGGAAGAGGCTTGTTTCGAGGGAGCCTATGTAGCGGTAAGTAACTTCTTGGGGGCTAATCTCCAAAAAGCGGTTTTTCGCAAGGCAGATCTCGGGAATGCCTCTCTCAAAGGGGCCAATCTCACCGGAGCAGATCTGCGGGAAGCGGACCTGGCTGCTGGAGACCTTAGCTTAGCCAACTTCCGGGGGGCCGACCTACGAGGGGCGCGGATTGAGGCCGTGGATGGTCAATTAGCTGACTTTGAGGGAGCCAACCTCGAGGGAGCTAACCTTCGCGGAAGTAGCTTTCAGCTAGCCAATTTCAACCGGGCCATCCTGCGCAGGGCCAATCTCATCCAAGTAGATCTTACCGGAGCCAGACTAAGAGAAGCCGATCTTACCGAAGCCGATCTCATCGAGGCCTTCCTACGCGGGGCAGATTTCACCGCAAGTCGTACGGAGGGTATCCGTCTGCGGGGCGCTTTTTTGGAAAAAACCTCCGGTTTGCTGCTAGAATAACCCCACAACCGACCCTAACACACGGTCTCGAGAAAGATTAGAGCCGTAACTCTCCACCCAAAGGGCGATTAGATCTCCTCGAGAGAGAAGGGCTTGCAAAAGTGAATGGCTGGGTATCCCTCCGGACAAGGAAAGATAAAAATCATACGATCCGGTGCGGAAACAACCGTAATGAATCGGGCATAGATGGCCTCTTTCAGTTCTTTTCTCAATGCCCCATCTAGACTTTTTCTTCCTTCCTCTACGGAGAGCTTAGCCTGAAAACACTTCAAGATCTTGTGAGGTCGGTAAACCTCTAGATGAAAACCTTCCAAAAAATGGCTAACTCTTCGATAAGCTTCCTCGATAGACACCAGAGTCATCTGGGAGATCTCTCCTAAATGATCACACAGGACGATAAACCTGCTCTTTGGATTCTCCTGAATTTGTTTCCCTTTTCTCGAAAGTTTTACGGGATCGGTCCGCTCCACCTTCTTAGACCTCCGCAAAACTTGAGAAAAGAGACTAAACCCCTCTCTTTTGAGTTTTTAGAGGTCTCACCGACAAAGACCTTAATAAACCGGAAGAACCACACTTACCGCTCCTCGGAGATCCCTTTCCCTATATCCCTCCCTTAGGTGCCCGGTAATATCTCGGCTGCCCTGAGGGCCTCCGTGGCACCTTAAACAGCTCTTGTGGACCCAGAGGGGATAAAGGTAACGGTATTGCGAATCCTCCAGGCTCCCCTTTGCTGAAATCCTGCGGTCTTTGACAACCTCGACTTCGAACTTTTCCAAAAAGCGCTTTTCCCACGGATCCGGACGATTATAGGGATCGCGAAATCTTAGCGAGGGTTGCTTTACCCGTATCCCGCAACGAAAGGCCAGGATGACCTCAATTTGCCTTCCCAAAAGCCTGGGGAGATCCTTTTCGTCTCCTCTTTGATGGAGAAAAAGAGCGATTTCTACGGCTTTCAAGGCTTCTTGAAGGACTTTCTGGCTCTCCGGTGGTAGCTCCTCTAGGCTCTTCCCCGAAAGTCTGACCAATTCCTCTTGGATTTTTTCCTTCAAGTCTCCCTGCGGATACTTCGCTATGGCCTCCCATCCACTTGCAAAAAACAAGGCGAGATACCGAGCGGTCTCCGGGGCCCGCTCCCTAGACACTCCACAATGCGCTCCAAAGAGAGGTCTTATCCAACAACAAAACAAGAAAATATTCGACACAATTAAGGCCTTTTTCAACATTTTTCGCCTCCTAATCCCCTTTTTCCACTAAATCCTGCCATTTTTTGAAAATGCTTAGGAATTCCTCAAAGATGGGGCGCAGCTCTCCTTCCAGTTTGGCTAGAAGACTTTCTCGGCTCTCACCTCTTCTCATGGCTTCTACCAGACGGGCTCCGGCATGGTGTAAGTTTTCGTGAAGTCCTTTCAACTTTTCCAAAAGGGAGGCCTCCGTGGAAGAGGCCTGATAAGTGGAGAGAAAGACCCCTAGAGCGCACCTATGGGGATCGAGCTGGACCTCCGGCACCTCTCCGGAGACAATGCCGGAAAGGAGACGGTTGAGCCATTCGAAGTGCCGATTGAGGAGTACGCGCAAGCGGGCAGCCTTTTCAGCTAGGGCCTCGGCTCGGGCAGTAGCTTCCTCGGCGAGGATCACCTCTTGGGCGATATCCCCAAGATGGCCGGTGCATACCTCCACTGCACGGTAGGCCGTCTCCAGGCCCAGAGACATCTCTTGAAGCTCGCCTGCGGCCTTCAAAAGTTGTTTCATTCTCTCGCCCACCTTCAGCACCTTCTCCACCCCGGCCTCCAGATTACGAGTAACATCCTCCACCACCGAGGTCTGTTCCTCTGCAGCATTGGCAATGGAGGTGGAAAAATCACTGACCTCATTGATGGCTTGGCTCACTTCATCAATGGCCTTCACCGCGGCCTGAATGTCTTGCTGAATGCTGCGGATCATCTTAGTGATGTCCTCGGCGGCGTTGGCCGTCTGCTTGGCCAGCTCCTTGACCTCGTTGGCCACCACCGCAAAGCCCTTTCCAGCCTCCCCGGCCCGGGCCGCTTCGATAGTAGCGTTAAGGGCTAGAAGATTGGTCTGATCTGAAATATCTT
>QOAM01000106.1 GCA_003978075.1 Thermodesulfatator sp.
GTTTAAAAGGCGAAAGAGGATAGCAGATTCCTCCCCCATTTTTATTCAGGTCATGAAATTTACAAGATATTTTAGAAGAAAAAGGTTCCCCAAGGAAGCCCTAATATGGCGAAAGGTCTCCCTTATTTCTCTACCCAGCTGGAAGACACGAAGATTAAGGCTCAAAAAGTGGTGAACTTGGGGGTAAAAAGAGAGAGGTCTCGTAAGGTCTATATTTACTTGCGTTCTAGGGGTGCGGAGGATGCTCGGAGATCTTGAAAAGCGTCTCTTGGAGCGTTTGCAGGAAGGTCTCCCTTTGGAGTCGCGGCCCTTCGCTCGCCTGGGAGAAGAGCTGGGACTTTCGGAAGAAGAGGTACTGGCCCTCCTGCGAAATTTAAAGGAACGCGGGATCCTGCGCCATCTGGGGGCCAGCCCTGACTCCCGCCGCCTGGGGTTCGTAACCACCCTGGCCGCAGTATCCGTCCCCCCGCCTAAGGCCCAGGAAGTGGCCCGGAGAATCGCCACCCATCCCGAGGTCACCCACTGCTACCTCCGTCGCCACCGGCTGAACATCTGGTTCACTCTGGTGGCCCGCGACTGGAAAGAGGTGGAAAGGATCCTGGAGGAGGTTGCGCAAGAGACAGGTTCTCCTGTGCGCCACTTCCCAGCAGAAAAGCTTTTCAAACTTCGGGCCACCTTTCGCCTTAGGGATTAGGTCCCTTGCGGGAGATGAGGCCCGCATAAAGGGCCACACAGAAAAGGGCAAAGAGGGTTGCCCCTACTCCGGCCTGGTGAAGGGCTTTTTGAAGCAGGGCCTGGTTTTTCCCCACCCAATATCCACAGAGGGCCAAGACGGTGACCCAGATTCCCGCTCCGAGAGCGGTAAAGAGGCTAAAAAGCCAGGGGTTCATCCGCCCGAGGCCGGCAGGAAGGCTAATATACTGCCGCACACCGGGGAGGAGGCGCCCCACAAAGGTGGAAATATGCCCGTGATGTGCAAAAAAGATCTCTACCCGGAGGAGCGCACCTTCGGAGAGGAAGAGATAGCGACCGTAACGCCGTAGGAAGCCGCGCAAGGCCGGGCGTCCCCACTTAAGAGCCAAGAAATAGTTGAACCAGGCCCCGGCCAGGCTCCCTATAGCTCCGGAGAGGATGACCGCCGCCAAATTCATCTCCCCCAAGGCCGCTAAATAGGCTGCCGGCGGAACGACCACTTCGCTGGGAAAGGGAAAAAGGGAAGACTCCAGGGCCATGAGGAGAAAAATGCCGGGATAACCGAGCCGCGCCACCCCCTCCAGCAACCAATGCCCCCAGGAACCTAGCACCCTCTAGAGACCTTGAAAAGGATTTTCTTTTCTCGGGATCTTCCTCGAGAGTAAAGGGAGGGGCGCACGGCCCCTTCCTCCTAAGCTCAGCCAAAGCCGAAACCTGTGCCTCCACTTCCACAGGAGCCAAAACCCAGACCTCCCCCTCCAAAGGTGCAGGCAAAAAGGGAAAACTCCCGTTTCACGCGGGAGCTTCCACAGCGGGGGCAGCGCACATCCCGCTCATCCCGACTACTGAGGCAGAGCTTCTCAAAGCGCTCCCCGCAATGCTCACAGCGAAATTCGTAAATAGGCATACCCCTCACCTCCCTTTCGGGCTTTTCAACGCTTGAAATTTAAATCCTTTCCTCCTCAAGTAAAGGCCACCCCCCTCCTTGGGGGCGGTTTCCCTCGGAGACTTCGTCCTATCCCAAGGCTGGCCATTTTCAACGGTTCAAAGGGCTCCAGAGGATTTACTTCGGGGCCTTCGAGGTTATATTGGGAGCATGCGCAGGCCTCAGGGATACCTTTTTTCGGCGGTAGAGGCCGGAATCCGGTATAAAGGGAGGCCGGACTTGGGGCTCATCTTCTCTCAGACACCGGCCTTTTGGGCCGGGGTCTTCACCCGTAATGATTTTAAAGCCGCCCCGGTGCTCCTGGGCCTTAAAAGGCGGGGGGAAGTGTCCCGGGTGCGGGCGATTCTGGTCAATAGCGGATGCGCTAACGCCTGTACCGGTCCGGAGGGGCTCCAAGATGCGGAGACCTTACTCCGGGATCTCGCCGGACTTCTTCGGATATCTCCGGAGGAGATCCTTCCGGCCTCCACCGGGGTCATTGGCCTACGCCTGCCGGTACCGCGCATCCGAAAGGTCCTCCCGGACCTGGTGGCAGGTCTATCTCCGGATCACGCCCCTCTCGTGGCCCGGGCCATGATGACCACCGACACCTTCCCCAAGATGGTCTCCCGGGAGCTGGAAATCCGTGGTCGCCGTTTTACCCTCCTCGGCCTGGCCAAAGGGGCGGGGATGATCGCCCCCCAGATGGCCACCATGTTGGCCTTCATCCTCACCGACGCCCTTATCCCTCCTGCGGAATTGGCCCCGGCCCTTCGAGAGGCTACGGAAGGATCCTTTAACCGCATCACCGTGGATGGGGACACGAGCACCAACGACACCGTCTATCTCTTGGCCAATGGCCAGGCCGGGGAACTCCCCTCCGAGGCCTGGTCCACCTTCAGGGAGGCCCTCTCCGAAGTGGCCCGGGAATTGGCCCTTCTCATCGTGCGCGACGGGGAGGGGGCCTCCAAGCTGGTGAAGGTAGTGGTGCGCGAGGCCCGCAGTGCAGAAGAGGCCGAGCTTTTGGCCCGGGCTGTGGCCCATTCCCCCTTGGTCAAGACGGCCTTCTTCGGGGAGGATCCCAACTGGGGGCGCCTGCTCGCGGCTTTGGGAAAGCTGGGGTTGGGCCTTTCCCTGGAAAAGATCTCCATTTTTATAAACGGGATACCTCTGGTGGAAAGGGGCCGAGGGATGCCGGAAGAGAAGGTCCGAAAGGAAATGCACCGGGCGGAATTCACGGTGGAGGTCCGGCTTGGTCTGGGGCAGGCCTCTTCGGAGGTCTTTACTTGTGATCTCACTTACGACTACATTAAGATAAATGCCGCCTATCGCACTTGAGGAGGAACCCATGGAGATGGGTTTTTGTCAAAAATTTCAGGAGGAGGTCCCCTTCTCGGAGGGGTGTCGGCACCCGAAGGACTATTGTCCTTATCGCCAAGCCTGTATGGTTTATCTCTTCGGGAAAGAAAGGAAAAAGGGCCGGGATTTCTCGCGGGAAAGTGAAAATCCTCCTCACTAACGACGACGGCATATACGCCGAGGGCCTTTGCGCCCTCTACCGGGCCCTCTCCCCGGAACACGAGGTGGTTATCGTGGCCCCGGAGGCGGAACGCAGCGCCGTGGGGCACGCCATTACCCTTTCGGATCCCCTACGGGTAAGGGTGATCCGTCAAGGCCGAGAATTCTGGGGATATGCCGTAAAAGGCACGCCCACCGACTGCGTGAAGCTGGCCTTTTACGAACTGGTAGGACCGGTGGATCTGGTGGTCTCAGGCATCAATCGAGGGGCCAATGTGGGGATCAATGTACTTTATTCCGGGACGGTTTCAGCCGCTACCGAAGCCGCCATCCTGGGTATGCCGGCCTTGGCCGTTTCTCTAGCAGCTTATACTCAAGAAGACTACTGTTTTGCCGCTTATTTCACCTCTACTTTAGTGGAAAACCTTCCCCTTTCCACCCCTTTTTGCCTCAATGTCAACATTCCCCACCTTCCTGCCCACCTTATAAAAGGTGTAAAGATTACTCGACAAGGTACGCGCAAGCTACAAGAAAGGTTTGAAAAACGCCTAGATCCTCATGGTAATGTTTATTATTGGCAATGTGGAGAAAGGTTTTTAGAGGATGATCCCGACACCGATGTGGTAGCGCTAGAAGCGGGTTATATCAGCATTACCCCTTTAACACACGATTTAACCGACTATAAACTCCTTCCTTTTTTGAAAAACTTCCAATTTTTCTCTTCTTAATCCTTTCCAAGTCTTTTCCCAAAAAGTCTTGACAAGTTCCGGGCACATCTTTATACTTTGGACAACAAAATTGGGAAAGGAGGTTAAGTAATGGCCAGAAGAAGGAGCAGGTTGGTCACGAAAGAGGATGTCAAATTCATCTATGAAAACTATTCCAAAATGACGGCGGTGGAAATTGCGGAGAAACTAGGGATCAGCCGGTATCAAGTGACTAAAGTCGTCAGTGAGCTCCGCAAACGGGGAGTGGACATTCCCAAAAAGGCAGGAAAGCGGCGCAACCCTATTGATGAATTTGTGGAAGAACTCAAGAAGGGCCAGTAGGGTCTAGCTCAGGATCTGGCGGGCCCGCTGACAATCCTGGAGGATTTGTTCCCGGAGGGCGGCTGGAGAGGAAAACTTCTTCTCCGGCCGCAGGAATTTTATAAAGGCCACGGTGAGTGTTTCTCCGTATAAGTCACCCTGAAAATCAAAGAGGTGCACCTCCAAGCACAAGCGACGGCCTTCAAAGGTGGGGCGCTGGCCGAGGTTCATGACTCCCTTCCACCAGTTCCCGGCCCAGGCTACTCTCACCGCATAGACTCCCCGAGCCGGGAGGAGTTTTTCGGAAGAAACTTCGAGGTTGGCGGTGGGGAAGCCCAGGGTACGCCCCCGGCCTTCTCCCGGGATTACGCGGCCTTTCAAGGTGTAAGGCCGGCCTAAGAGCTGGGCAGCTCGGTCTACTTCTCCCTGGAAGAGGAGCTCCCGAATAAGGGAGCTCGAGACGGTGAGGCCATCGACCTTTTGGGGTGGAACTACCCGGACCTCAAAACCCAGCCTTTCCCCCAGACGAAGAAGGAGGGCCACATCTCCCCGTCGGCCCCGTCCAAAGCGATAATTGAACCCCACCACCAAGCCCTTTAGCCTCAGGCCGTCCACTAGATACTCCTCCACGAACTCCTCGGGAGGCAGGGAGGCCAGTTCTAGACCGAAGGGCAAGACCAGCACCCGGGAAAGGCCATAAGAGGCCAGGAGTTGCAAGCGCTCTTCAAAGGTGGTAAGCAGGGCCGGGGGATCCTCTGGACACAGAACCCGCCGAGGGTGGGGCTCGAAGGTCACCACCAAGGGTGTCCCTTTAATTTGGAGAGCCCAAGCCAGGGTTTCCCGGAGAAGGGCCTGGTGGCCCAAGTGGACCCCGTCGAAATTGCCCAGGGTCGCCACCGGCGAGGGCCATTCCAAGGGAAAGTCTCGGGGGGTATAGATTTTCATCTTCAGGCGTGTGCCCTTACCAGCTCCAGAAAGCGGTCGAAAAGGTATTCCGCATCGTGGGGTCCTGGGGCGTGTTCCGGATGATACTGCACGGAGAAGGCCGGGATCTCTCGGTGGCGAATCCCCTCGAGGGTCCCGTCATTAAGATTGATATGGGTGATCTCTACCTCTGGGGGAAGCTCCTCGGCCCGCACACAAAACCCGTGGTTCTGCGAGGTAATTTCAATGCCTCCGGTGGTCAGGTCTTTTACCGGATGGTTGGCCCCCCGATGGCCAAACTTGAGTTTATAGGTGGTGGCTCCTAGGGCCTGGCCCAGCATTTGATGGCCGAGACAGATCCCGAAAAGGGGTTTTTTTCCCAAGAGGGCCTGCACCGTTTTCACCACATAGGGAACAGCCGCCGGATCCCCGGGCCCGTTGGAGAGGAAGACACCGTCCGGACCGCAGGCCAGGATCTTTTCAGCCGGGGTGTCTGCAGGAAAGACCAGGCACTCACAGCCCCGGTCTTCGAAGATCCGCAACTGATTGAGTTTGAGACCACAGTCCAGCACGGCGATACGTAGCTCGCGATCCCCTATGAATTGGGTGGCTCCCCATTCCATGCGTCCTTCCCGCCAGCGGTAAGGGGCCCGCGTGGTGACCTCTTTTACCAGATCGCGCCCCACCAGCCCCGGGCTCTCTTTAACCCGTTCCAGGAACCTCTGGGGATGGAGATCCTCGGTGGTTACCCCGGCTTTCATCGCCCCGAAAAGGCGCAGGTGGCGGGTGAGGGCCCGGGTGTCTACCCCTTCCACCCCCAGGAGACCGTTTTCCGAGAGCCACTGCCCCAAAGACTTCTCCGCCCGCCAGTTGTGGTAATGAGGCTGATACTCCCGAACGACAAAGGCCTCCACCTGAATACCCGGACTTTCCAAGTCTTCGGAGTTGACCCCGTAATTTCCGATAAGGGGATAGGTCATAGCCACAATTTGGCCCTTGTAAGAGGGATCGGTAAGGATCTCCTGGTAGCCGGTCATAGCCGTATTGAAGACCATCTCTCCAAAGGCTTCTCCCGGGCCGGTAAAGGACCAACCCCAAAAATGGGTCCCGTCTTCCAGCATGACCAGGGCCCTCAGGCGTCGGTTTTTTCTCACGCTCGGGCCTCCGTTTGCAAGCCAGTCTTTTGCTCCGTGGTTAAGGGTTTCTCTAAGGTCTTGGCCGAAAGGTCCTCTTTTCCCCGATGGGCCTCGGAAAGGAGATAGGCCCGGATGAAGGGATCTATTCCCCCGTCGAGCACCGCCTCTACGTTGCCTGTCTCGTAGCCCGTGCGGTGATCCTTTACCAGACGGTAAGGGTGGAGGATGTAAGAGCGGATCTGATGCCCAAAGGCGATTTCCTTCTTCTCTCCGGCTAGTTGGGCCTTTTTTTCCTCCAACTTGCGTCGTTCGAGTTCATAAAGACGGGCCTTGAGGATCTTTAAAGCCATGGCCTTGTTGAGATGCTGGCTGCGTTCGTTTTGGCAAGTGACTACAATCCCGGTAGGAAGATGGGTGATGCGCACCGCGGTCTCGGTCTTGTTAACATGTTGACCTCCGTGCCCCGAAGCCCGCATGGTCTCTATGCGGAGATCCTCCGGCCGGATGGCAATCTGGATGTCCTCCTCAATTTCGGGGATCACGGTCACCGAGGCGAAAGAGGTGTGTCGGCGTCCACTGGCGTCAAAGGGCGAGATCCGCACCAAGCGGTGCACTCCCCGTTCGGCCTTGAGATGTCCGTAAGCGTAAGGCCCCTCTATTACCAGGGTGACATATTTGAGGCCGGCCTCTTCTCCGGCCAGGAGATCCACCACCCGCACCCGGTAGCCTTTGCGCTCGGCCCAGCGGGTGTACATCCTCAGGAGCATCTCCACCCAGTCCTGGGCCTCCGTGCCTCCAGCCCCGGCGTGAATGGTCAAGATGGCGTTGGAGGCGTCGTGCCCTCCGGCAAGAAGCACCCGGATCTCCTCCTCCGCCAGCTCTTTTTCCAGATCCCTTAAACCCCGCTGCACCTCCCCCAGTTCCTCTTCGGCTCCCTCTTCTAGGGCCAGTTGAAAGAGCACCTCTAAGTCTTCAAATTTTTGGAGAAGGGCCTCCCACCGACTGAGGGTCTCCGCCAGCCGGGCCCGCTCCTTGAGCAGTTGATGGCGTTCTGGAGAGTTCCAAAAATGGGCCTGGCTGGTTATCTTCTCGATCTCCTGAAGGCGTCGCCGAAGGGCTTCCGGGTCAAAGACACCTCCTTAAATCCGAAAGTCGATCCGCTAGGCGTTCCAATTCCGTCCGAATTTCCGCCGGCTGCCAATTTAACCCCTTCATGGGCTACCCCCCTCCCAAAATTTCCTGCATCTCACACCTTTCGACATCAGGAGATTTCTAAAACCCCCTTTGCGTTCATTTAAAAACTTTTCAAGAAAGGGGTCAACTCATCGGCTGCTGAAGGTGTTTCCGTACCCTTAACGGAGAGAAAAAAACGCCTCTGGCCTTTCTCAAGACCTCGAAGGAGGCTTTAGGCGCTGTCGTCTTCCAGACGAACGCGGCGATACTTATAGATGAGGTGGGGGATAAGGCCTCCGTCGCGCAGGAGCTCCTGCATGAAAGGCGGGAGGGGTTTTATACGATAGATCTTGCCCTGGGTGAGGTTGCGGATCTCTCCGGCCTCCAGATCCACTTCCACCTCATCTCCTTCTCGGATTTCCCGGCTGGCCTCCGGGGCCTCTAGGATGGGGAGCCCGGTGTTAAAGGCGTTGCGATAGAAGATGCGGGCGAAACTTTCGGCTATGATGCAGGAGATGCCTGCGGCCTTGAGGGCCACCGGGGCATGCTCACGCGAGGAGCCACAGCCGAAATTGCGCCCCGCCACGATGAGGTCCCCCGGGCGCACCTTACGCACGAAATCCGGGTCTGCGTCCTCTAGGCAGTGCCTGGCTAGCTCCCGCGGGTCGGTGGTATTGAGATAGCGCGCCGGAATGATTACATCGGTGTCTATGTTGTCCCCGAACTTGAAGACCCTCCCTCGAAAGCGCATTTCAGGCCTCCTCTTGAAGCCCCAACTCTTCAGGGCTTCCGATTCTACCCAGCACGGCCGAGGCCGCAGCCACCGCCGGCCCTGCCAGATAGACTTCACTTTCGGGATGTCCCATGCGTCCCACGAAATTGCGATTGGTAGTGGCTACCGCCCTCTCCCCTTTGGCCAAAATGCCCATGTGTCCCCCGAGACAGGGCCCGCAGGTAGGGGGCGAAATGATGGCTCCGGCCTCGAGAAATATGCGCAGATAGCCCCGGCGCAGGGCTTCCCTATAGATCCGGGGGGTGGCCGGAATGATAATGGTCCGGACATGGGGATTTACCTTGCGACCTTTCAGGATCTTCGCCGCTATGGCCAGGTCTTCCAGCCTTCCGTTAGTGCAGGACCCGATCACTACCTGGTCTATGGGGATTTCCGGGATTTCCGTCACCGGACGCACATTTGAGGGCAGGTGAGGAAAAGCCACCTGGAGATCGATCTTAGAACAGTCGTAGTCGCGCACTTCCCGGTAGCGCGCCCGGCGGTCACTGCGAAAGATACGGGGGACTCGCCGGCTATGCTTTTTGACATAATTCAGGGTCTTCCGGTCAGGCTCGATAAGCCCTACTTTGCCCCCGGCCTCGATGGCCATGTTGGCCATGGTGAAGCGTTCGGCCATAGAGAGCCTGCGGACAACCTCTCCGGAAAATTCCATGGCCATGTAAAGGGCTCCATCCACCCCAATATCCCCGATGGTGTGAAGGATCAGGTCTTTCCCCGAAACCCAGGGTTTGAGTCTCCCGTAGTACACAAATTTGATGGTCTCTGGCACCTTGAACCAGGTGCGTCCGGTGATCCAGGCCGCTGCAAGGTCCGTGGAACCCATCCCGGTAGCAAAGGCTCCGAGAGCCCCATAGGTGCAGGTGTGGCTATCGGCCCCGATCACGATATCCCCCGGCACTACCAGGCCCAGCTCGGGAAGAAGGGCATGTTCGATACCCGAGGCTCCCCCTTCGTAATAGTGTTGTATGCCGAAACGACGGGCAAATTCTCGACAAAGGCGCACCTGCTCTGCACTCTTGATGTCCTTGTTGGGGGTGAAGTGATCCATCACCAGCACGATCCGCTGAGGGTCAAAGACCCGATTAATACGGGTCTCTTCGAAGGTTTTGATGGCCAGAGGGGCGGTAATGTCGTTGGCCAAACTGAGATCCACCGAGACTTCTACCAGCTCTCCAGGTTCCACGGCAGGGAGTCTCGCCCGGTCCGCCAGGATCTTCTCGGCCATGGTCATAGGCCGTGGAGCCATAGGCCTATCCTCCTCTTTCCCGAGATGGGTTTTATACATAACCTTGAATACGATGGAAGACAAGGCGAAAACCTTTAAGACCGCAGCTAGGGATCTCGCTTGGCTTCTCGACCGGGGGTATCCTCCTAAGGCCAGCTTGAAGCTGGTGGGAGACCGTTACAGGCTCCCCGCCTGGGAGAGGGCCCTTTTGGTGCGTGCCGTGGTGCCGGAGCCCCAAGCCTCCTGGCGGCGAAAAAAGAAGGTCCCAGCCCGGAAGCTTTGCGGCCGAAAGGTTGCGGTGGACGGCTACAATGTGCTGGCTACCCTGGTCCACGGCCTACGGGGACGGCCTCTAGTACTGGCTCGGGACGGCTTCGTGCGAGATGCCGAGGGGGCCGGCCGTCGGTTGCGCCTCGATCCCCAGCTCCTCCCAGCCTTGGGGCTCTTAAAGAGGTTCTTCCGGAAATATCGTCCGGCTTTTCTGGGTATCTATTTGGATGCTCCGGTTTCAGGTTCCGGGGAGCTGGCTGCCTACCTACGGGAAACCCTCCTGCAAGCGCTGACTCTTCCGGGAGAGGTGCTGGCCCTTCCGGAGGCCGAGCGCCGGGTGCTTTCAGGAGAGATAATTTGCACCGCCGACGGAGCCCTTCTCGACCAGGCCTCGGCGACCTTTGATCTCGCCGGATACCTCCTCCGCCGCCGGATTCCCTTCTTGAGGCCCTTTTGAGACCTCTGAATTCGTCCGAACTTCGGTAGTTCCAAGAGAAGGGGGCAAGGCCCCCTCGACACAAAGAGGACTTTCTCAGAGGTCTCGGTATAATCCGAGAGAGTGTCTGGGGTAAAAAGGGGTGTGGGGAAAAGCCCTAATAAAAGGACGATGGTCTGGCTCCTCTGCGTCGTGGCCTTCGAACTCCTTTCCGTCTCCGCCAGGGCCTGGGACTTTAAACTGAACTATCGTTTTCGTTTTGAGCTCTGGAAGGGATACAACAAGAAAGCCTATGGTAACAAAGCCCTAGATGCCCGGGGGATCAGGCGGGGAGATCCGGACGATGTGCTCTTTTTGCAAAGGGTTATCGCCGGCTTTCAGGGAAAGAATTGGAAATTTCTCTTTTACGACGCCCGCGTTTGGGGATGGTCCTTAGGTCAAAATGATTTCGTGAAAAACAAAAACAGACACTGCGAGTATGTCATGGACCCTTATGAGGAGTACTTAGAACCTTATGAACTCTTTTTTTCCTTTGATTGGCCCCGGCGTCTTCCGTGGGGGGTGAAGGCTAAGGTCATCCTGGGAAGGCAGAAGATTTGGTATGGGGACAAAAGGATTTTCGGACCAGGGGCCTGGGGAAACGCCATCGGCTGGCTCTGGGATGCCGCCCGGCTCTCTCTTAGGCGAGGGCCTCATTTTGTAGATATATGGTACGGTCAGACCAAGGCTAAAGACCCCGAGTCCCTGAGCCTTTTTTCGCAGCACCCCTATGAGGGCCTAGGTCTTTACAGCCATTTTGTATGGAAGGGGATGGATCTCGAACCCTTTTGGGCCTGGAAAAAGGCCCTATGCGCGGTAAAGGGCCGAAAAGAAGAACTTTACTATGGGGGAGTGAGGATCGCCCGAAGGTCAGGAAAAGGCCTGGTTTACGACCTTACTTATGTCCGGGAATTCGGCCACTATTTGCTTCAAGAGGGGCCCAATCCCCGGGTCAAGGCCTGGGCTTACGTGTTAAAGGTGGGCTATCATTTTGAAAGGCTTCCCTTTTCCCCCACTCTTTGGCTGGGTCGTCTTTATGCCAGCGGAGACGATCAGCCGGGGAAAGGCCGAGTAGAGACCTTTACTCGACCTTTTGGTTCCACCGATGGCGAGCACTACGGTCGCATGGATCTTATGAGCTGGAGCAACATGGTGGACAATCAGCTCGATTTAAGACTGAGACTTACTTCTCACCTCCGGCTGCGCTTGGCCTATCATAATTTCCACCTAGCCGAAAAGAGAGATCGTTGGACCTATTTCGGCTACCGGGCAAAGGAAAACTCTTATGACCATCTGGGGGACGAGCTCGATTTGGTCTTAAAGGCCCGCTACGGGAAGCACCTTAAGCTTCAGACCTTTTACGGCTACTTTTGGCCGGGAAAGTTTGTAAGGAAGTATGTAGACGACAACCGAGCCCATCGCTTCGTCTTCCAGTTGCAGTATACTTTTTGATCCGGATGGACCAGCAGGAAGGATGTAGTGAATTTTGGAATCTAAACGGCCAGGATAAGCCAAGGGTAGCTAGATTTTTACGGGAGCTTTTTCGTGGATCAGGCCTGATTTTGACACCTAGTATGTAAGTTTATCAGATTTTGGAAAAACAAGCTGAATTAAGATTAAGGAGGATGAGGTTGGGGACTTCGAAGAGGGTTTTCTGAGTTTTTCATTCTAAAACTTCTTGGGAGGGAGTCCGGAAAGGGCCTCGGCCAGCGGAGCGGCCTTGTCCGGAGGCATAGCCGCTAGGATACGGGCTACCTGGTCGCTCTTCATGGCCGAAAGGATCTTGACCGCCATCTCCGGCTCCATGCTTACAAGTAGCCTCGCCGCTTTGGAGGGCCGCATCTCCCCGTAGGCCTTCACCAAGAGTCGGAAACGTTCGTTCTCGATGGTTTCCAGGCGGTCCAGCTTCTTTTGGAGGGAATCTTCTAGCTCCAAAAGGGCGGCCAGGCGCCTTTCCACCTGGGTCTCCAGGAGCTTGAGTCGTTTTTCCCGCAAGAGGATTTCCTTGCGGCGTGTCTCTAACTGGATGCGCTCGATCCTCAAGGCCTCAAAGAGCTCCGGAGGACAAGGGGTGGAGGTGGCTTGGGGAGAAGAGGATTCCCGGGCCTGGGCCCCTAGAAAAAAAAGGAGCCCCAGGAGGGTTTTAATAGCTACTAACAGGGCCAGGATCAGCAGGATCTTACGGCCGCGCAAGACGGGCCCTCCTCATGAGAGTAAGGTCATCCATCTCCCTCAGAAGGCGCCTTTCCTCTTCCCTTCGCCAGGCACGCCAGCGTTTCTCTCTCAAGATCTCCGCCGCCTGTCTTTCTCGGTGGGCCTGAGCCAGCTCCTCCCGTAGGCTTTCTACCTCCTTTTGCCGGGACCGCAGGCGCTCCTCCAACCGTCGGCGTTCGCCAAAAGTGGCCTCAAGGCCTTCTCCCAGGAGCCGGAGGTACGCTCCGTCCAAACGCTGTCCTGCAAGCCCCTGAAAGTACTCCCGCTGGGCCTTTTCTAGATCTTGGAGCTCTTGGAGGGCGGCCTGCAAGGCGCGCAAGGCCAGAGAAAAGCGCTCCCGGGCCCGCTCCTCGCGCAGCTCCCGGATATAGGTGAGGGTATCTAAGACGCGCGGAGGTCGCCTCATCCGACCACCTCCTTCAGCCTCCGGAAGCTCTCCTCCAGCCCGCTTCTCTCTTCCACCTCTTGCTGGAGAAATCTACGAATGGCCTCTATTTTCTCCAGGGCCTCGTCGATCTCGGCGTTGCTCCCCCGGACATAGGCCCCGATATTGATGAGATCCTCGGCCCGGCGGTAGGTAGCCAGGAGGCGGATCAGCCGGCGAGCAGCCTCGTAATGCTCCCGAGAGACCAGATCCTTGAAGAGACGACTCACGCTGGCCAGGACATCTATGGCCGGCCAGTGGCCCTCGTGGGCCAGATCCCGGGAGAGCACGATGTGGCCGTCAGCCACGGCCCGGACCGCGTCAGCCACCGGCTCGTTGAAGTCGTCTCCCTCCACCAAGACAGTGTAGATCCCGGTGATGCTTCCTCCTTCCAGACGGGGGCCCATCCTTTCCAGGAGGCGGGGCAGCTGGGCAAAGACCGAGGGGGTATAGCCCCGGGCCGTGGGGGGCTCCCCTATGGAAAGCCCTACCTCCCGCTGGGCCATGCAAAAGCGGGTAAGGGAGTCCATCATGAAAAGGACGTCCAGCCCCTGGTCGCGGAAGTATTCCGCGATGGCCGTGGCGTAATAGGCCCCGCGCAGGCGCAGAGGCGGGGGCTCGTCAGAGGTGGCCACCACCACCACCGAGCGAGCCAGGCCCTCCTCTCCGAGATCCCTCTCGATGAAGTCCCGCACCTCCCGGCCCCGTTCCCCGATGAGGGCGATGACGTTGACCTGGGCCTTGGTGTGGCGGGCCATCATGCCTAGGAGGGTGCTTTTCCCCACTCCGGAGCCGGCCATGATGGCCATGCGCTGGCCCTTGCCCAGGGTGAGGAGGGCGTTGATGGCCCGCACCCCTACATCTAAGGGCTCCTGAATGCGTGCCCGCTCGAAGGGGCGCAAGGGCTCGTTATAAAGGGGATAGGTCTCCGGGAGATAAGGTAGGGGGCGACCGTCCAAGGGGGCCCCCAGGGCGTTCACTACCCGTCCGAGCAAGGCCTCCCCCACCCGGGCCACCGGTTTCTCGTGGGCGTAAACCCGATCCCCAGGCTCTATGCCCACGGGATTTCCCAGGGGAATGAGAAGGAGGCGCCGATCGCGAAAGCCCGAGACCTCGGCCAGGATCTCTCCGGAGGAGGTGGCGATACGGCAGAGATCTCCCACCCTCAGGGCCGGCCCTTCGGCCTCCACCACCAGGCCCACCACCCGGCTTACTCGCCCGCAGGTCACGATGGTGCGGGCCTGGGCCAGGGCCAGCTTCAAAGGGGTGAGAGGTTTAACCTTCACCCTGAGCCGCCTCCTCCAAGGCCTTAAGGAGGGTGGTCCACCGCCTTTCAAGGGTGGCGTCCACCAGCCCGAAGTCGGTCTCCAGCAGACAGCCTCCCCGGGCAATGCTCGG
>QOAM01000067.1 GCA_003978075.1 Thermodesulfatator sp.
CCCTGAGGGCTCGTAGCCTTCATCTTCTAGTTGTTTCAAAAAATTCGCTCTTCTGGAGCCTTCTTTGAAGGCTCCGGGGGCGAAGCCCCCAATTATCTTTTCTCAGGCCGAGCTCCCTGAGGTTCCATAACAAAAAAGTGGGCGCTCAGGCCCACTTTTACGGCCCCTTTATATTGGAGCGGGCAACGGGATTCGAACCCGCGACCCTCAGCTTGGGAAGCTGATGCTCTACCCCTGAGCTATGCCCGCCCTTTAAAACATATAACCCTTGCTCAGAGAAAATGCAACTGCACCTGGTTGGCCAGGAGGAGCCCCTTTTTGGTCAACTTGAGGCGGCCCCCCTCCAGGTGCACCAGCCCGAGGGCCGCAAGGCGGGAGATCTCGGAGGCGAAAAGCTGGGCCGGGTCCCGGCCGAACCTGCGGGAGAGCTCCTCCAGATCCACTCCCTCGAGAAGCCGGAGGCCCAGGAAGAGGGCCTCTTTCAAGGCAGCCTCTTCCTCTAAGACCTCTTCCACCTGGACCGGGAGCCTTCCTTCCCCCAGACTCCGGAGATACCCTTCCAGGTCTTCGGGGTTGCGCAGGTGCTTTCCCTGGAAAAAGGAGGCCGCTGCCGGCCCCAGCCCGAGATAGGGTTTTAAGTGCCAATAAAGGAGATTGTGTCGGCAGGTGAAGCCCGGACGGGCGTAATTGGAGATCTCGTACCGTCCAAATCCGTGGGCCTCGAGGATCTCCGGAATCATTTCGTGCATGGCCACCAGGAGGTCCTCCGGAGGAAGTGTGAGGCGCCCTTCCTGAAGGAGCCGGTAGAAGGAGGTGCCCTCCTCCACGGTGAGCTCGTAACAGGAGAGGTGTTCCGGGGAGAGGGCCAGGGCCGCGGAGAGATCCTCCTCGAGGTCGTGAAGATCCTGGCCCGGCCAGCCAAAGATGAGGTCCAAGGAGAGGTTTTCAAAGCCCGCCTGCCGGGCGGCCTCCACCGCCTGACGCGTGTCCTCCGGACTATGCCTTCGGCCCAGGGCCCGAAGACCCTTTTCTGAAAAGCTCTGGGCCCCGATACTTAGCCGATTGAAACCTAGCTCCCGCAAGGCCTTGAGATACCCAAAGCGCAGCCCCTCGGGGTTGGCCTCTAGGGTCATCTCCCGGGGTGCCAAGGGAAGGATCGGCAAGAGGCCCTCGAGTAATCTTTCGTAAAAACGCGGAGAAAGAAGGGAAGGGGTCCCCCCACCCACGTAGAGGGTCTCCAGCGGAAGCTCCTCAGGCCAGAACTCTGCCCAGAGTTTGGCCTCGGCCAGCAGGGCCGCAAGGTAAGAAGTTTCTTCCGGGGGCCGGGTCACCGAATAGAAATCACAGTAGGGGCATTTGGCCCGGCAAAAAGGGATGTGGAGGTAGAGTCCAGCCCGGGCCTCAGGGTTTGCCGTAACCTCCACCTCCGGGCGTGCGGATTTCCAGGACTTCGCCGGCTTGAATCTTGAAGACTCCTTTGCCCGGCAAACGACGCTTGCGACCTTGGCGGTCCCAAAAGAGGTTGAGCCCCCGTTTTCCAGGCTCTCCCCCGAAAAGCCCGTAAGGGGAAAGGCGCCGTCTTTCGGTAAGGAGGCTCACGGTCACCGGTTCCAAGAAGCGGAAGCGCCGCACCAGCCCCTCACCTCCCCGGAAGCGGCCCCGCCCTCCGGAGCCGGCCCGCAGACCGTAACGCTCCACCACTACAGGGTAGGCCAGCTCCAGGGCCTCCACCGGGGTGTTCAAGGTGTTGGTCATGTGGGTATGCACCCCGGAGAGGCCCGGGGCCCCGGGTCGCCCTCCCATGCCTCCCCCTATGGTCTCGTAATAGGCAAAGTCCTTCCCCCCAAAGGCCAGGTTGTTCATGGAGCCACAGGAGGCTGCAGGGATCTTTTCCGGCAGGGCCTGGGCCAAGGCCCCGAGAACCACGTCTACTATGCGCTGGGAGGTCTCCACATTGCCTCCGGCCACCGGGGCCGGCCAGCAGGCGTCCACTACCGTATGGGGTTCGGTGAGGATTTTCAAGGGGCGGAAGGCCCCCTGATTAGGGGGGACCAGCCCCCCGGCCAGGGATAGAAAGACGTAGAAGACCGCTGCCCGGGTCACCGAGCGCACGGCGTTGAGACCGGTGGGAAGCTCCGGGGCCGATCCCCGAAAATCCACCTTCACCTCCCCCTCGCCCACGCTGAGCCGCACCCTTATGGGGACCGGCTCCGCGGAAAGACCGTCGTCGTCCAGATAATCCTCGAAGAAGTATTCTCCCCGGGGGATCTCCTGGAGCACTTCCCGCATGTAGGCCTCGGAATAGGCCTGCAATTCCTCGGCCTTAGCCTCCAGGACCGAGAGACCGTAGCGGGAGGCCAGCTCTTCCAAGCGGGTCTTGCCCCGTGCGAGCGAGGCCAATTGGGCCCGCAGGTCCCCCTCCCTTTCCGCGCGTCCCCGCACCCGGGAGAGGAAGTCCTCCCAAAACTTCTGGTCGAAACGGCCCTGAGAGAGGATCTTGCGCGGGGGGATGAGGACCCCCTCTTCCTCAATGTGGCGGGCCAGACCCATGGAGCCGGGATGCTTCCCTCCTACATCGGAGTGATGGGCCCGCACCGCCAGAAGAAAGGCCCGCCGGCCTTCGAGAAAGACCGGGGCCACCAGGGTAAGATCCGGGAGATGGGTCCCTCCCCGATAGGGATCGTTGGTGAGGACTACATCTCCGGGCTCCAAGTCGAACTCCTCCAGGATGGCAGCCACGGTATCTGGCAGGGCCCCCAGGTGCACGGGGATGTGGGCCGCCTGGGCCAGGAGACGACCCTGACCGTCGAAGAGGGCGCAGGAGAAATCCCGCCTTTCTTTGATGTTGGGCGAGAAGGCCGAACGCTGGAGCACCACCCCCATCTCCTCGGCCACCGAGGAAAAGAGACCATAAAAAACCATAATCTCCGTAGCGGAAAAGGAAGGCACCTTCAGGGAAGCCTCGCCTTCCTACGGGGTCCCGACCCGGTCCCGTAAGACACGCCCTGCCTCTTTTAGATCCCGCTTCATCTGGTAATTTTTCAACTAGAAGCCCGATGCTCACAAGATACCTTTTGCGGGAGATCTTTTCAAACTTTCTCTGGGTGCTTTCTGTAGGGCTTCTTCTGCTTTACCTAGTGCGCATAGCCGACTTCGGGCCGGAGATCTTCGCTCGCGGGGGAACGTTCCCCGATCTCCTACGTTTCTCCGGATATCTCCTCCTTTTCCTTCTCCCCTTCGCCCTTCCTTTGGCCGGGCTGGCCGGGGTGCTCCTGGCCTTCATGCGTCTGGCCCAGGATCAGGAGACCCTGGCCTTGACCGCTTTAGGGGTCTCTCCTCGACAGCTGGTCAAGGCCGTGGCCCTGGTGGCCTTGGTCCTTTTCGCTCTCGGGCTCTGGTTCAACCTTTTCCTGGTGCCTAAGGCCAAGCGCCGCATGCGCGACACCCTTTGGGAGCTGGCCCTCAAGCGTCTGGAGCGGGGGCTCCCGGAAAAGACCCCGGTGGACTGGTTCCCCCATCTCCTCCTTTATATCCGGAAGGTCGAAAAGGGTTTCTATTTTAAGGATGTCTACCTCTTCCGGGAGACTCCGGAGGGCAAGAAGGGCTTTCTCTACGCCCGACGCGGACACCTGAGCCTCCTCCCTGGAGGGGTGGAGATCTCCCTAGAGGAAGGGGAAGGCCATTTCTTTTCCGCCAACCTCGAACGGGTGGAAAATCTCTCTTTCAGGAGTTATCGTCACCGCTTCCCCTTAAGACCCTTGGAGGAACGAGAATTCAAGCGGGGAGAGATGGGCCTTTCCGCACTCCTGGCCCGGGCCCGCTCCTCCAAGCTCCCTCCCCGAAAACGCCATAAATATTTGGCAGAGTTCTATCAACGCTTTTTCTATCCCCTGGCTGCCTTAGTCCTGCCCTTCTTGGGCCTTCCTCTGGGCCTGCATCTGAGGACCTCGGGAAGGACCCCGGCCCTGATCCTGGGACTCCTCCTCTATCTTTTTTACTATCTGCTTTTTTCCTTCGGAAGCACCCTGGCCGAAAAGGGAAAGCTCCCCCCTCCGGCGGCCTTTTCTCTGGCCCCGCTCTTTTTCGGAGGCCTGGCTTTTCTCCTCTGGCGCTGGAGCTTGCGGAAGGAGGGCCTGTGAAACTCTATCAACGCTACCTCCTGGCTCCTCTGGGCCTCTTTTTGCCCCTCTTTCTCCTGGCCTTTTCTGGTCTCTATCTCCTGGTGGAATTTTTCGAAAGACTAGAGGACCTCCTTTACGCCGGAGGGCGGATAGATCTCCTTCTTCTTTACCTCCTCTACCGGTTGCCGGAGATCCTCTTCCAGGTCTGGCCTCCAGCCATGGCCCTGGCCGCCTTGGTCTCCCTGGCCTTCCTTTCCCGGGGCAACGAACTCCTGGCCCTGCGTTCCTTGGGCTTTTCCCCCTGGCGTCTCATTACACCCTACCTGCTCGCCTCCCTAACCCTTTCCTTTCTGGTTTCCGGGCTGCTGGCCGTCACCCTCCCGGCGAGCACCTATCGCGCCCTTTACACCTGGGAGGTAAGAGTGAAAAGGCATCGTCCGGCCACCCTCCTGGCCTCTGGGCGGCTCTTTTTCTCCGGCCCGGACTTTATGCTCTGGGCCCGACCTCTGGAGCCCGGAGGAGAACTCCTGGCTGATCTCCTGCTGGTCAAGAAGAAAAAGGACCAACCCGAGGCCTATATCTACGCTCGCCGGGCCCGCTTCCTCCGAAAAAAGCGGTGGCAACTGGAGGAGGCCCTGGTGGCGGAAAGGAGCCAGAATTTCGCCCCCAAAAGATACTCAAGCCAGGAACTCGACCTGGGATTTTCTCCGGAGATCCTCCTTTCGATAAAAAGACCCCTCAAGGCCTTAAGCCTGCACGAACTTCTAGCCCGTTATCGCTTTCTCAAGGCCTCAGGGCTTTCCCCTGCGGCCCCGCTGGCCGAGATCTTCTACCGCTTTTCTTACCCTTTTCTGGCTCCCCTCCTGGCTGCCCCAGCCCTTCTAGCCTTTCTCTCCTTTCGGGGAAAGCGCGCCCTAGCCAAGGGCCTTTCCACGGGCCTCCTCCTGACGGTCCTCCTTTACGGCTTCTTCATCCTCTTGAAGATTCTGGCCGCTAGAGGCCATCTGCCAGTGTGGCTGGCCACCCTCCTTCTTTGGACAAGCCCCTTGGTCTTTGCTATCTTCTCCTTGAGAAAGACCTACTGAGACCCCTTAAAAAGGGAGCAGCCCCAAAAGGAAGGTTTTCAGGGGTCGCAGGAGGTAGATAATGCGGCTGGTTTACAAGATCCTTCTCGCTGTGGTCCTGGTCCTGGGGCTGGCGGTGGTGGGGCTCTTTTTGCTGGTGAGGGCCTACCTCCGGCCGAAGAAGATCCGTCCCCTGATCATAGATGAGGCCCAAAAGGCCCTTCACCGCAAGGTGGAGCTCTCCCGGGTGGAAGTGGGGCTTTTTAAGGGGATCCACCTGGAGGGGCTGGCGGTCAAGGAGGCCGATGGAAGAACGGATTTCGTGCGGGTCAAGGACCTGAAAGTGAAGTTCGCTCTCTGGCCCCTCCTTCACCGGAGGGTAGTTCTTACCCAGGCGGAGATCTCCGGGCCTTATGTCCACCTAGTGCGGGACCGTCAGGGGCGTTTCAACTGGCAAACCCTGGTCCCTCCCTCTAAACCTCGGAAGGGCGTAGCTCCTAGCCCCAAAGCCGGCCTTCCCTTTCTCCTGGTGGTTCCCCGCTTCGAGGTTAAGGGAGGACTCCTGGTCTTCGAAGACTTAAAAGGGGAGCTGCCCTCCCTGCGCATCCCCTTCGAACTTTCAGCCTCTCTTGCGGAGACCGAGGCCCGGGGAAGGCTTTCTTTCCGGCTGTTTGATTCCCCCTGGCAGGCTCAGGCCCGGGTGGTGGACTGGGCTTCAAAGCCTGTACTCTATTTCGTCCTTTCCGGTAAGACCCTGAATCTCAACCCCTTTCTCAAGGACAAGACCCGCACCTCCCGGAGGACTTTCCCTTCCCGGGGAGGGGGACCGGTGCGCCCCCCGCTTCTCCCCTTCCGCCAGGCCGAAGTCCAGATAGCCATAAAGAGGGTCCTTTACCGAGAGCTGGTTGTTTCCGACCTGGGGCTCAAGGCCTCTTACGCCAAAGGCCACCTGGTGTCCGACCTTCAATGCAAGGTGGCCGGGGGAACGGTGAAAAGTCATCTCCAGGCGGACCTGGGAATCCCCTCTTGGGAGATCCGAGAGAGCGCGAGGGATCTAGAGCTCGCCGAGCTCCTCGACGGCCTCTGTCCAGATCTCCCCGGCCGCTTCCGGGGAAGGGCCTCGCTGGAGGGCCAATTCAGCGCCTCCGGCTGGACCTCGGCCAGGATAAGGGATACCCTCGCCGGCTCCGGAACCTTTCAGATTCATCCCCTGGAGCTTTCCCATCTGCCAGCCACCCAAAAGCTGGCCGCCCTCTTGGGGCTCCCCGAGCTTTCCGTCCTGGTCTTTGAAAAGGGCTCTGGGAAATTCCAAATAGCCCATCAGAGGGCGGTCCTCCTGGCCGATCTTGCGGGACGAAACCTCTCCGCCCACATCCCCCGAGGAGTCCTTACCCTGGACGGTAGGCTGGATTTCCCGGTGGATTTGGTCTTTTCCTCGGAGACGTCCAAAAAATTGACGGAGAGGTGGCCCCTGGCTCGACACCTCACCAACCGCAGGGGCCAGGTGGAGCTCACTGTGAGACTCCTGGGGCCCTACCGTCGTCCTCGGGTCATCGTCCGCTCCCGTCCCCTGGAAAGAAAGATCGAAAAAGAACTGGAAGAGCGCTTCGAGCAGTGGCTTAAGTAGGAAAAATTTTCCCCTCTCCGGAAAATCTTTCCCTACCTCTCCTCTTCCTAAGGGCGGGAAAAGACCGATTCCCCTTCTAGTCAAGAGTTCTTGCTGGCACAGAAGTTGCGTTCTCTCCAGGTGCTATGGCGGGTCTCAAAGTCAATCCCCAGCTAGGGATGCTCGAGGCGCTCGAGGCGGGGCAGCTGCTTGAGCGCTGGCTGGCGGTGACCACCAACAACCTGGCCAATGTGGACACCCCGGGCTACAAGCGCGATCGTCTTTCCTTTCGGGAGTATTTCCTGCCCAAGATCGGCCCCAACTACCGGCGCATCTTCAAGGAGATCCGGGAATACACGGACTTCGACCAGGGGGAGCTGCATCCTACGGGAAATCCTCTGGATCTGGCCATTGTGGGGGAGGGCTTTTTCAAGGTCCTTACCCCGCAAGGCATAGCCTACACCCGGGCCGGGAACTTTATCCTGGATCGGGAGAACCGGCTGGTGACCCCTCAGGGCTGGCCGGTGCTGGCCGACGGGGCTCCGCTCATCCTGGATCCGGGGCTGGCCCGAGGGGGCCTCATCACCCTTCCCACCCAAAGGATCTTGATCCACGATGACGGCACTGTCTCCGTGGACGGGACCACCGTGGCCCGTCTGGATGTGGTGACCTTTGACGACCTTTCCAAACTCAAAAAGGTGGGGCAGAACCTCTTCCGGGCCGAAGGGGCCCACGAGCGCCCGGCGGAGAACTTCCAGATCCGCCAGGGGTATCTCGAGGGCTCCAATGTCAATCCCCTGACGGAAGTGGTGCACCTCATCGAGATCCATCGCCAGTTTGAGGCCATGCAGAAGGCCATCCGCAGTGAGGATGAGGCCACAGGCCGGCTGATGGAGACCACCGGAAGGGTCTAAAAGGAGGTGAAAAGATGATTCGAGCGCTCTGGAGTGCGGCCACCGGGATGCAGGGGCAGCAGTTGAAGCTGGATACCATCACCAACAATCTGGCCAATGTGAACACCCCGGGGTTCAAGAAGTCGCGCGTGGACTTTGAGGATCTCTTTTACCAGAAACTCAAGATGGCTGGGGCCCAGACCGCCGAGGGCACCCAGGTGCCGGTGGGCATGGAGATCGGTCTGGGGGTGCGCCCGGTGGCCATCCACAAGCTCTTCACTCAGGGAGAGTACCAGCAGACCAACCAGGAGCTGGACTGGGCCATTGAGGGCCGGGGGTTTTTCAAGGTCTTGGTGAACGGGGAGGAGCTTTACACGCGGGCCGGAAATTTCAAGATCGACCGCGACGGTTACATCGTCACCGCCGACGGGGCCCGGCTTCAGCCGGAGTTTGTGGTCCCCACCGGGACGGTGCGCATCGAGGTCACCCCAGACGGCATGATCTCGGCCCTCGATGCCCACGGGAATCCCCTGGCCCAGACGCAGCTCCTCCTCTACGACTTTCCCAACCCCGCGGGTCTGGACGCCATCGGCCGCAACCTCTATCGGGCCACCGACGCTGCTGGAGATCCCATCGAGGGTAACCCCGGAACCCAGGGCCTGGGGACCATCGCTCAGGGCTACCTGGAGATGTCCAACGTGGATGTGGTGGAGGAGATGGTCAACCTGATCATCACCCAGCGGGCTTATGAGGCCAATTCCAAGGGCGTCCTTACCGCGGATCAGATGCTGGAGATGGCCAATAATCTCAAGAGGTAGGCTTATGCGCAGGCCCCTGGATCTCCAGGAATGGCTTAAGGCCCTCTCTTTCCTGGGCTTTCTTCTCCTGTGGGGCCTTCTGGTCCTCCTCTGGACCGGGAGCTTCGTGCGGGCCCGGACCATCACCGAGGAGCACCTGCGGGAGGTCTTCCGCCAGAAAGTGCTTTCTGCCCTTCCCTGGCCGGAAGAGGAGATAGAAATCACCCGTTTTTCCGCACAGCCTCTCCCTCTCAAGGTGCCGGACCAGGCCGTGGAACGTGCCCGTCTCTCCGGCACGCCTCATCCCGGCTCCAACACCCTCCTGGTGGACTATCTGGTAAAAGGGCGCCTGGTGGCCCGGGTGCGGGCGCTGGGATTCGTGGAGGTGTGGGTGCCGGTGGTGGTCCTTAAAAGACCCCTTCCCCGGGGGGCCGTGCTTTCCGCCGCGGATCTGGCCCTGGAGCGGCGCCCCCTTACCCGTCTTCCTCAAGACGCCCTCTTTGATCTTAAGGAGGCCGTAGGTAAGGAGCTCCGGGTGGGGCTTCCGGCGGGACGCATCCTGCGCCAGACGCAGGTGAAGGTTCCCCCGCTGATAAAACGCAACCAGATCGTAAAGATCGTGGCCCGCAGCGCCCACCTCACCGTGGTGGCCCAGGGCCAGGCTCGGCAGGACGGCTGCCTAGGGGAGATCATTCGGGTGCGCAATCTCTCGAGCAAGAGAGAGATCTACGCCAGGGTGGCCGGACCGGGCGTGGTGGAGGTGACCTTCTGATGCGTCGGATAGGGCTTCTGGTGGTGCTCCTGGGGCTTGCGGCCTGCGGCTATCGGCAGCCGGAGGCCATCGCCCCTCCGCCCCCGCCTAAGGTCTCCGAGGTGGCCTGGACCCCACGGACCCCCCTTTCCGAAGGTTCCATCTTTACCGGAGGAGGGGTCTACTTTTTCGAGGATCATCGGGCCCGGCGAGTGGGGGATCTGGTAACCATCAAGATCGTGGAGACCTATCAGAGCAGCCAGCAGGTGGCCAATAAAGGGGCCCGTTCCACCGGCTTGAAGGCTGGCGTGGGGCGCTTCCTGGGGTTTGAAAAATATCTGGAGGAGCACAACCCCCGCTTTTCCGCGAGCCAGATGTTCGATTCCTCTTACAAATACAACCTGAACGCCCAGAGTCAGCAGAGTCGCAAGACGGCCATCCAGGCCACCATCACCGCCCGGGTGGTGCAGGTGCTGCCCAACGGGAACCTGGTGGTGCAGGCCAAGAGGGTGGTCAAGCAGGACGCGGATTTGGAGTACATCGTGCTTACCGGTATCGTGCGTCCCCAGGATATCGATGCCGACAACACCGTGCTTTCCACTCAGCTCTCGGATGTGACCCTGGAGTACAGTGGCCGCGGCCCCAACAAGGAGGTCATCCGGGGGCCAGGCTGGGTGACCCAGCTCCTGCACTGGATCTGGCTCTTTTAAGGAGGTGGAGGCATCCATGAAGTCCACGGCCCTGGCCCTAGCCTTGTCCTTCGTGCTGGTGGGAGCCTTACAGGCCGCTCGCCTGAAGGACCTGGTGACCGTGGAAGGGGTGAGGGCCAACCAGCTCATCGGCTACGGACTGGTGGTGGGGCTCAAGGGCACCGGCGACGGTGACCAGACCAAGTTTACCGTGCAGTCCGTGGTGAACATGCTCCAGCGCTTCGGCATCCGGGTCCCACGGGCCCAGGTCAAGCTCAAGAATGTGGCTGCGGTCATGGTCACCGCAGAGCTTCCCCCCTTTGTCAAGCCCGGCCAGCGCATTGATGTCCTGGTCTCCTCCATCGGAGACGCCAAGAGCCTTCAGGGGGGGACCCTGCTCCTCACCCCCCTTCAGGGACCAGACGGAAAGGTCTATGCCTTGGCTCAGGGGCCGGTTTCCATCGGGGGCTTTGGGGCCGCCGGGGCTGGGGCCACCCTGCAGGTGAACCATCCCACCGCTGGGAGGGTCCCCGGGGGAGCGGTGGTGGAAAGGGCGGTGCCTGTGGATCTCAACGGCCGCGACCACCTCCTTCTTTCCTTCCGGGAGACGGATTTCACCACCGTGACCCGGGCGGTGGAGGCCATCAACGCCGCCCTCCACGGACCTTACGCCCAGGCCCTGGACGGCCGCACCCTCAAACTGGTGGTGCCGGCCCGCTACAGGGGCCGCACGGTGGAGCTCTTGGCCCGGGTGGGGGATCTGGAGATCGAGCCGGATGTCCCGGCCCGGGTGGTCATCGACGAACGCACCGGCACCGTGGTCATGGGGGAGAATGTGCGCATCTCCCGGGTGGCCGTGGCCCACGGAAACCTCTCGGTGGAGATCGTGGAAAGACCGCAGGTGGTGCAGCCTCAGCCCTTTGCCCGGGGGCGCACCGTGGTGGTGCCGCGCACCCAGATCAAGGCCAAGGCGGAGAAGGCCCGGGTGGTAGTGCTGGAGGAGGGAGCGAGCATCGGGGAGCTGGTGAGGGCGCTCAACGCCGTGGGAGCCACTCCGCGAGACCTCATCGCCGTGCTCCAGGCCATTAAGGCCGCCGGGGCCCTGCAGGCCGAACTGGTGATCCTGTGAGGTGACCCATAATGAAGGTTGAGGGGAGCGGGTTCCAAGATCTTTATCGTCTGGAGAGCCTGGCCCGGAAGGATCCGCACCGGGCCTTGAAGAAAGCCTGTCAGGAATTCGAAGCCATCTTCTTAGAGACCCTCCTGCGGGACCTCGATCGCACGGTCATGCGTAGCGGCCTCTTTCCGGAGACTCTCGAGACCCGCCTTTACCGGGACTTTTACTACGAGGAACTGGCCCGGGAGCTTTCGGGAAAGGGCTTGGGCCTGGCGCAGATCCTTTACCGCCATCTTTCCCGGAAATTGCCCCAACCAGGGGAATTAAAGCTTTCCCCACCCTCTACCGAAAAAGGAGGTAGGAGAAATGGCTAAAAAGAACCTGCTGGAACTCAAAAAAGCGCTGGAGGAGGAGCGGGAGGCCCTGCTCAAGGGGGCTATCGAGAGTGTCCTCCGGACCGCTTCCTACAAGGCCCGGCTGGTGGAAAAGATCCGGGAGGAGGGCTTAAGCGAGGAGGACCGCCCCTTGCTGGAGGAGATCTTGCGTCTCAACGAGCGCAACAAGGCCCTGATCGAGGCCGGACTCTCCTTTGTGGAGGAGGCCTTCCACATCCTTTCCCGGGCCATGCAGCCGGAGATCACTTACGGGGGAGAGACCCGTGAGGCCCGTTTGATCTCCAAGGAGGCCTGAGGGGTGGCCGGTCTTTCCAGCGCCCTCAACATCGCCAAGAACGCCCTCTTGGCCTTTCAGACCGAGCTCCATGTCACCAGCCACAACGTGGCCAATGTGGACACCGAGGGCTACAGCCGTCAAAAAGTGGTCCTCAGCACCTATCCCCCTTCTCCCTCCCCGGTGGGACCCATGGGAAGCGGGGTCAAGATCGACGGAATTAAGCGTTATTTCGACGCCTTCCTCGAGGCCAACCTCAACCTGCGGCGCTCGGAGCTAGGCCTCGTCTCCGCGGAGGAGACCGGGCTCAAACTGGTGGAAAACATCTTTAACGAGACCCAGGAGACCGGTCTCTCCAAGCTCCTCAACGACTTCTTTACCGCCTGGCAGACCCTTTCCAATCGGGCCGAGGGGTTTTCGGAAAGGCGCCTAGTGGTGGAAAAGGGGAAGCTTCTGGCGGAAAACCTGCGCACCAAGTTTCAGTCTCTACGGGACCTGGAAGGGAACCTCGGCCTCAAACTCCAGGAGGTAGTCAATCGCATCAACGATCTGGCCCAGGAGATCGCCAAGCTCAATCTTCAGATTACGGCCACGGAGACCGGGGGCTTTAAGGCCAACGATCTCCGGGATCAGCGCGATCGTCTTATTGCGGAGCTTTCCAAGCTGGCCCCCATCCACTACTTCGAGAACAAGGACGGGGCCTACAATGTGGTCCTGGGCCGAGGCTTTGACCTGGTGGATGTGGACCGTTCCTGGAAGCTGGAGCTTTCCGGCACCCGGGTCTACTGGGTGGGCCACCACGGAGAGCGGGCTCGCCTTACCGAGAAGGAAGTGGCCGGTGGAGAACTCGGGGGCTGGCTGCACCTGGTGGCCCAGATCTCCGACGAGTGGAACCACGAGTATGTAAGCGGAACGCGCACCGCAGTCCGCCCCGACGGGAGCCTCCTCACGGAAGACACCACCTTTCAGGAGCTCAACCTCTCTGCCGGTGCAGAGTTTCGCTTTCAGGGCCAGGATCACTTCGGCCACCAGGTAAGCGGGGTTTTCCAGGTCACGGATCCCGCGCATCAGAACCTCCGGGATCTCCTGGAGGAGATTGAACGCGCCTTTGGTTTTACGGTCACGGCCCGGATCGAAGACGGCCGCCTGGTCCTCACCGACGCCTACCGAGGCCCTGGAAGGCTCTCCTTTCAGTTCACCCAGAGCCCCGTAGATTTCGGACGTTTCGACGACCCCTCCCAGAACTACCGGGTGAAGGAGATCAACCTCACGGGGAAACTTTACCGCTTTACCGAGGAACTCATCCGGACTATCAATCAGATCCATTCCCAAGGGGTGGGGCTTAAATTTTTTAGCGGCGAGGTCCGAGGGCTTTACCATACGGATGGTTACCTCAAGAATCTTCCCTTTTTCCTGGATCTCAACCGCGGGGGGAGTTTTTTCCTCTGGGTGAAAGATCCTCAGGGGGCCATTACTCCGGTGCGGGTGGAGTTCAACCTCCCGGCAGACGCCACCTTGCAGGACGTGGCGGCCACCGTAAATCAATCCCTGCAAAGACTAGGCTTTGACCCGAAGACCAGCGTGCAGGCGGCGGTGGAAAACGGGCGCCTGGTCTTTCAGGCCCAGGAGGGCTGGTCCTTCGCCTTCTCCAATGATACCTCCGGTATCCTGGCCTCCACGGGGATCAACACCTTCTTTGCCGGGATGGATGAGAGCATTGAGATCAACCCCCTGCTTTCCCTCCACCCGGAGTATGTGGCGGCGGCCCGTCTGGACCGCGAGGCCTGGCGCAGCAGCCCCGACCTTTTCAAGACCTACCGCAGCCGAGACACGGTCTCCGGAACGTACTCCGTGGGAGATGCCGCGGACTATCAACTCTACGTGCGGTTTTACAACGCCCAGGGCCAGGTGGTGGAAGAGAAGTCCGTAACCGTGGCCTCCGGCGACACTTTGGGAGATGTAGTTTCCAAACTTAACCACTTGGAAGGATTTCGGGCCTACATCGATTCCTCGGGCCACCTGGTGCTCGAGATCGATCCCAACACCTCCAAACCCTACGCCCATTTCGAGCTGGGGGTGGAGGATCCGGAAAATGAGGGAAAATTTTTGGCTTATTTGCGGGACCACGGCCTCTGGGTGCCGCAGTA
>QOAM01000138.1 GCA_003978075.1 Thermodesulfatator sp.
CAAAGGTGGGATAAAAGGCCAGGAGGGACCAAGGGATCTCCGGGTGGAGTTCGGCCAGGAAACGGGCCAGGATCCAGAGCTCCTCCCCGTCCACATAGCCCGGGACCAGAAGGGTGGAGGCCACCAAGGGCGGGGGTTCCGGGCGCTCCTCCATGAGGGTGGCCAGGAGACGGAAGTTGGAGAGCACGGCCTCATTCCTCACCCCGCAGAGGGCCTGATGGATCTCCGGGCTCCCGGCCTTAAGGTCCACCTTGAGCACCCCTCCGCTCTCCAGACTCAACCGGAACATCTCTTTAAGAATCCGGGGGTTTTCCGCCCCGTTGGTCTCCCAGCAAAGGCGCAGGGGCCGGTGCGTCCTTTCGCGCAGGGCCCTGCGGGAGAAGGCCAGGGCGTGCGGGGCCTGGGGGCCGGGATCGCCCCCGAAGTAGCAGATGCAGGTCACCTCCGGGCTCAGGGCCCTAAGCATCTCCTCGCTCCTCCGGCGCTTCCCGGGAGAGACCTTTTTGAAGTGCCAGTTCTGACAGTAGAGGCAGTTGAAGTTGCAGGCCTCATAAAAAACAGCCAGGTTGTAGCAGCCGTACTCCGGCCCGGGACGCCGGGCGAAACGGGGGTAGCCTGCCCCCGTTCCTCCGGGGCAGACGAAGTCCGCCACGCAGTTGGTGGGAAGGGGATCCAGATACCAAGAAACCCGGGCCTCCCCTGGCCCGGCTCCCACTAGCCGTCCGCCCCGGTTTTCCCAGAGACCACAGTAGCCCTTTCCTCCCTCCGGGAGACGACACCGGTGAAAGCAAAGGTTGCAGGGAAGCCCACCTTCGTCCCGCGGAGGGCTTTCCGGGAGTCCAAAGGCCCGGCGGCTTTCCCTGTGCACCAAGGAGATCTCCGGCCAGACCTCGCTAAAGTGCTCCCGGATACAGTCCGCACAAAAACCCAACCGATCCGAGACGGTGACCGCCCTTTTTCCGCAGCGCTTACAGGTGCCCATCTTGAAAAATTTTATCCCTTTTTGGAACTTGTCAGAAAGGAGCCGCAGGGGAAAATAGAGCGATATGCGGCGCTTCCTCTGGATCAACGCCTACCGCTGGCCGGAGGAAATTTTCCTCTTTGAGAGCCCGGTGGAGACGCTCTCTTTGGAGGACGGAGATGTCGAAAGATTCTTTTCTTTGGGTGAGGATTACCTCCGCAGAGGTTATTACCTGGCAGGTTTTCTAACCTACGAGCTGGGCTATTTTCTCGAGGAGAAGCTTCGACCGCGGGCTCGGAGGCCTTCCTCCTGGCCGCTGGCGCTTTTCGGGGTCTTTTGCGAGCCTCAAAGACTCCAGGGCCTAAAACCCCCGCCGAAAAAAGGCTTTGCGATCCGCGATCTCACCCTTTCTCTCGACTTCGAGGACTACCGTCGAGCTATAGAAAAGATCAAGGCCTACATCGCCTCCGGGGACACCTACCAGGTGAACTTCACCCTGAAGTATCTCTTTACCTTTGAGGGCTCCGCGGAGGGGCTCTTCTGGGAACTCTTGCGCCAGCAGCGGGTGCGCTACGCCGCCCTGGCCGAGGGGGAGGGCTGGGCCGTGGTGAGCCTTTCCCCGGAGCTCTTCCTCTGGCGCCGGGGGAAACTCCTCCGGACCTCACCCATGAAAGGCACCGCCCCCCGTAAGGCCCTTCCTGAGGAGGACCGGAAAGTGGCCGAATGGCTCTCCCGAGACCCCAAGAACCGGGCCGAGAATGTGATGATCGCGGACCTCCTGCGTAACGACCTCGGCCGTCTTTCCAAGCCTGGATCGGTCTGGGTCCCGGAGCTCTTCCGGGTGGAGCTCTACCGCACCGTGCACCAGATGATCTCCACCGTGGAGGGGGAGCTCCCGGAAGGGATCACCCTCTACGAGATCTTGCGGGCCCTTTTTCCCTGCGGCTCGGTAACCGGGGCTCCCAAGATCCGCACCATGGAGATCATTGCCGAGCTCGAGCCCCGTTCGCGGGGGATTTACACCGGGGCCGTGGGCTTTATCGAACCCTCCGGGGATTTTCTTTTCAATGTGGCCATCCGTACCGTAGAAATCCGGGGCGAAGAGGGAGAGTTCGGCATCGGCTCCGGGGTGGTCTGGGACAGTGATCCGGAGGAGGAATGGCGGGAGTGTCTGCTCAAGGCCCGCTTTCTTACGGAAAGCCCCCCGGAGTTCGACCTGGTGGAGACCCTGCGCTTTTCGCCGGGGGAGGGCCTCGTGCGGCTCGAAAGACATCTCGCCCGTCTCGCCCGCTCCGCGGCCCACATGGTGCGGCCCTTTCCGGAGGCGGAGATCCGCCGGGCCCTTATCGAGGCCACTCGTGGACTCTCCCGGCCCTCTCGGGTGCGGCTCCTTCTTTCGGAATGGGGGGAGGTGCGGGTGGAGACCTCGTCTCTGGAAGATTTTCCCCGGCCGGTGCGGGTGGGGCTTACCCGGAGGCCCCCGGTGCCGGATTCCCTCTATCTCTTTCACAAGACCACCTACCGGCCCTGGTACGAGGAGGCCCGGCGCCGGGCCTCGGCCCTGGGCCTTTCCGAGATCGTCTTCTACGACGAGGCCGGACGCCTCCTCGAGGGCACCATCACCAACGTGTTTCTGGAAAAAGACGGACGTCTCTACACTCCGCCCCTGGCTCTGGGGCTTCTCCCCGGCGTCCTGCGGGAGGAGCTTCTCGAGACCGGCCAGGCCGAGGAGCGGGTCCTCACCCTGGCCGATCTCCTTTCCGGCCGGCTTTACCTAGGAAATTCCGCCCGGGGGCTGACCCTGGTCGAGGCCCTTTATTTCCTTTAAAAGCGGAGGGTGGCCTTGAGTCGTCGGGGCTCGAGGAGGAGATCCAGGGCCTCCAAGGGGGTGCGCACCAAGATGTCCGCGGCCTGAAGGGTCTCCACCGCCACCCCCTCCGGAAGCATCACCGCCACCCCTACGCGGGCCACCCGGAGCATACGGCGGTCGTTCAGGCCGTTGCCCAGGGCTATTACCCCTTCAGGGCCCAGATCCCGCACATATTCCTCTTTCTGGCGGTCGAGGTCCGGCTCCTGCAGCCGATGAAAGTGGCAGGGGACCCCGGAAAGCTCCTTCTCGGCGGTGCCGAAGGTGTCGGCGGTAAGGATGTGGATTTTCAGGTTTTCAGAGAGCCTAAGGAGCCGCTCCTCTACTCCTTCCACCAGTCGGCCATCCACAGAGAGGGTCCCGGTAAAGTCCGAGACCAAGTGCTCCAGTTCCACCAGGCCAAAGCCTGGTATTTCTATCCTCATCATACCTTTTGGACCTCCTTACGCAGATCAAAATGTTCGAGAAGGGGCCTTACCAGATCGATGGGCAGGGGAAAGATGAGGGTGGAGTTGTTCTCCGCAGCCACCTCCCGCAGGGTCTGCAGGAAGCGGAGCTGCAGGGCTGCCGGACTTTCGGCCATGATGCGCGCGGCCTCGGCGAGGGTCTGCGCCGCCTGGTATTCGCCTTCAGCGTTGATGATCTTGGCCCGCCGCTCTCGCTCGGCCTCGGCCTGCCGGGCCATGGCCCGCTTCATCTCCTCCGGTAGGTCGATCTCCTTGATCTCCACCTTGGAGACCTTGATCCCCCAGGGATCGGTATCCGCATCGAGGATCCGCTGGATCTCCAGGCTCAGCTTCTCCCTTTCGGCCAGGATCTCGTCCAGCTCCGCCTGCCCGCAGATGGACCGCAGGGTGGTCTGGGCCAGCTGGCTGGTGGCGTAATAGTAGTCCTCCACTTGGATGACCGCCTTTTCCGGCTCGAGCACCCGAAAATAGACCACGGCGTTCACCTTCACCGAGACATTGTCCCGGGTGATGACCTCCTGTGTGGGGACATCCAGGGTGACCACCCGCAGGTCCACCTTGACCATCTTGTCGATGATCGGAATGAGGATGATGAGTCCGGGCCCTTTGACTCCGATGAAGCGCCCCAGGCGAAAGACCACCGCCCGCTCGTATTCCTTGAGGACTCGAAGGGCTGAGGCCAGAAAAAACACGGCCAAAATGATTATCAGAGGAAAAGAAAGGGGCATATTCCACCTCCTGGAGATTTTCTCCCATTATAGCAGATCTGAAAATTTTTGGAGGAGACTTCTGATCTTCTCGTGGGGGGCAAAGCTCCCAAACCCCCTTTGCCCTCTCTTTTGGCAGAGGTTGAGGGCCTTTTGAAGGTATGCTATAGCCGAAAGGGATGCTGCGGGTAGAGGATCTTTTGCGCCCGGAGGCCTATCCCCACCGGCCCCCGAAGGTGGAACTCCGGCAGACCCACATCTCCTGGGTCTTCCTGGCCGGTGAGCTGGTTTACAAGGTGAAAAAGCCGGTCGACTTCGGCTTTCTAGATTTCACTACCCTGGAGAAACGCCGGCACTTCTGCGAGCGGGAGGTGGCCCTCAACCGCCGGCTCTGTCCGGAGATCTATCTCGGGGTGGTCCCGGTGGTGGAGACGGAGAAGGGGCTGGCCTTCGAGGCCGAGGGGCCGGTGGTGGACTGGGCGGTGAAGATGCGCCGGATGCCAGAGGAGGGGATGATGGGGCGCCTCATCGCCGAGGGCCGCCTCCGCCCGGAGCACATAGATCTCCTGGTGCGCAAGCTGGTCCCCTTCTTCCGCGAGGCGGAGACCGGTCCGGAGGTCAACCGCTACGGAGCGCTCGAGACCGTGCGCTTTAATGTGGAGGAGAATTTCGCCCAGACCCGGGATTTCGTGGGGAGGGCCCTCTCCCGCCGGCGCTATGCGTACATTGTCTCCTGGTCGCGGCGTTTCCTGGAGGAGGCGGCGGATCTCTTTGAACGGCGCATCCGGGAGGGCTTCATCCGGGACGGCCACGGGGACCTTTACTCCGCCAATGTCTGCTACGACGACCTGCGCGAGGTTTATGTCTTCGACTGCATCGAATTCAACGAGCGCTTCCGCTGCGGGGATGTGGCCCAGGACCTGGCCTTTATGGCCATGGATCTCGACTTTCACGGCCTTCCCGGGCTCTCCCGGCGCTTTATCGAGGGCTACGTGGAGCTTTCCGGGGACCGAGAGCTTTACGAGATCCTCGATTTTTACAAGTGTTATCGGGCCTATGTGCGGGGGAAGATCGGCTGTTTCACCTGGGCTGATGCCGGTGTGCCGGAGGGCGAGCGGGAGAAGGCCCTGGCCGCGGCCCGGCGCTACTTTGACCTGGCCTACCTCTACGCCGGGGGCCGCCCCCTCCTCCTGGTAATCTTTGGCCTTTCCGGGACGGGAAAAAGCGCTCTTTCCCGGGCCCTTTCCCAAAGACTTCTCGCCGCTTACTACAACTCTGATGTGGTGCGCAAGGAGCTGGCCGGACTCTCCCCCCGAGAGCACCGCTTCGAGCCCTTCGAGTCCGGTCTTTACGCCCCGGAAATGACCGAACGCACCTACGAAGAGCTCCTCCGGCGGGCCGAGAGGGAGCTTTCCGCCGGCCGGGATGTGATCCTGGACGCCACCTACCGCTCGCGCCGGCACCGGGAAGCGGTCCTGGCCCTGGCCCGGCGCTTGGGGGTGCCGGTCCTCTTTGTCCTCTGCGAGACCCCGGAGGAGGTGGTCCGGGAGAGGCTTGCCCAAAGGGCCCGGCAGCAGGGGGAGCCCTCAGACGGACGCTGGGAGATCTACCTGGCCCAAAAGGCCCGCTTCGAGCCCCCGGAGGAGATCCCTTCGGAGAATCTTCTGCGCCTTTCCACCCTCAAGCCTCCGGAGATCCTGGCCGAAGAGGTAGAAAAATATCTTGAGGGCTCTCTAGAAAAAGATCGTAAGTAAAGAGAGGTTTGGGGGAGGCCCCCACAAAAGGAATTTTCACCTATTCTTGGGTCTTAGCCTTTCTGATTTCGATTTCCCGACGGATCACGTAGCGCAGGAGCTCCTGGCGTTTTCTTTCGGAGATGTGGAATTTCAGGCCTAGGAGAAGACCGTCCGGGGTCTCCTGGTGGCGGACCACCTCCGCCCGAGGGATCTCGATGGTCCCGTAAGGTTTAGTGGCGGAGAGCAAAAGGTGAAGTTTCCCCTCGGTGAGGATCTCCCTTTCCGGGACGCGAAGGGTGGCGCGCATAAGGGCCAGGCCTCCGGCGCTGAGGTTTAGGATCTCCCCCGCCACTTCTTTGTCTTTCCACTTAAAGGTAGCCCTGGAACCTGGGGGAGTGGGGACGCGATAGTACATGCGCCTTTCCAGTCGGAAGATCTCCGTGGGTCGGCTGGTGAAGATGTATTTTTCTACGGGATCTTCTCCCAAGACCCTTACCCGAAAGAAGTGCTCGATGTTGCTGGCGTCCCGGTAAATGACCCGGACAGAGACCAGCCCCGGGGCCCAGGGCCGAGGGTAATCAAAAACCAGACGCTTTTTTTCTATGTGGAGAAGAAGGGTGGGACCGGAGCGAAAGCGTCCGCTCACCATGATTACCCAGTATCCGGCCTCCTGGATCTCTTTGAGGATGATCTCAATATGGGCCGGGTCCCGGTTGACCTCGTATCCTCCTTCCCAGGGCTCCCACATCAGGCCTTGGCCTCCGCCCAGTTGCGTCCCCAGGCCAGATGGACCTTGAGGGGGACCGAGAGGCTATAGACCCCCTCCATCTCTTCTCGGACGATTTCCCGCACCGCTTCAAGCTCCTCCTCCGGGACCTCAAAAAGGAGTTCATCGTGAACCTGAAGGATGAGGCGGGCCCTACGGCTTTCGGCCCGCAGGCGCCGGTCCACCCTCAGCATGGCCAGCTTGATGAGGTCGGCTCCAGAGCCCTGAATGGGGGTGTTGATGGCCGTACGTTCGGCGAACTCCCGCACCGGTTTTTCCGGGGCCGCCAGCCCGGGAATAGGTCGCCGACGTCCCAGAAGAGTGGTTACATAGCCTTTAGTCCGGGCCTCCTCCACTATCTCCTCTCGGTAGCGTTTTACCCCGGGATAGCGTTCGAAATAACGCTCCATAAAGGCCTGGGCCTGTTTATAGTCTATACCCAGCTCCTTGGAAAGCCCGTAAGCACTCATTCCGTAAGCCAGGCCGAAGTTGATCACCTTGGCCAGCCGGCGCATCTCCGGGGTGACCTCCTCCGGAGGAATCCCGAAGATCTCCGCGGCGGTGGCGGCGTGGATGTCTCGCCCTTCGGCAAAGGCCCGCCGCAGGTTTTCGTCTCCGGAAAAATGCGCCAGCAGCCGGAGCTCGATCTGGGAATAGTCCGCGGAAAGAAGGAGCCAGCCTTCTTCGGCCACCAGGGCCCGGCGGATCTGTTCTCCCTCCTCCCCTTTAATGGGGAGGTTCTGGAGGTTGGGCTCCTCGGAGGAGAGTCTTCCGGTAGCGGTGCCGGTCTGGTTGAAGGTAGTGTGGACCCGGCCGCGGGTGTCTGCCAGGCGCAGGAGGGGCTCCACATAGGTGGAAAGGAGCTTGTGTCGGGCCCGGTAGCGCAGGAGACGTTCCGGAAGGGGGTGCTTTCCCACCAGACCCTTGAGCACCTCCACATCCGTGGAGTAGCCCGTGCCCTTAGGGGTGCGCTTTCCCCGAGGGAGTCCCAGTTTTTGAAAGAGGATGCGGGAAACCTCCCGGCCGGAGCGCAGGTTGAAAGGTTCTCCGGCCAGGCGATGGATCTCCGCCTCTAGTTCCGCCAATTCCTTTCGCAGCTCCTCCGCCAGACGTGAAAGATAGGTCCGGTCCACCCGCACCCCTATCCTTTCCATGCGGAAGAGGACCCCGGAAAGGGGAGTTTCCACCTCGAAAAGGAGCCTGGCCAGCCCGGCCTTTTCTATGGCCTCCTCAAAAAAAGGGGCCAGCTCCGCCAGGGCCAGGGCCCGCTCCCCTGCACCCCTTCCGTCAGGAGCCGCCAGCCTCACCCCCAGATGTTCCTCTGCCAGGCCCTCCAGTCCGTAATCCCGCCGGGTGGGGTCGAGCAGCCAGGCCGCAAGCCGCACATCCAAAAGCCGGCCCGGGGTTTCCGAGATATCTCCCGCCAGGTGATAAAGGGCCTTTAGATCATGGACCGCCTTCTCCGAGCGCGTATTTTCCAGGAACCTCCATAGGATTTTGGGGGAGGCCCTTTTAAGGGTCCAGGCCCGCCCTTTCACCGCCACCGAAATCTCCAGATTCTCTCTCCCGAAAAGGCCCTCTCCAGCCCGGGCCCAAAGCCCCAGCTTTTCCGCGGAAAAGACCTCCCCAGGCAGATCCTCCACCGTGAGCACCTCTCCCAGGCTTCGTCTTTCCGGGGGAAGCTCCGCCAGCAGACGCCGAAACTCGAGCTTGCGGAAGATCTCCCGCAGGCGGGACCAGTCGGGCTCCTGCCAGCGATAATGCTCCAGCTCCAGGGGTACCGGGACCGCGGTGTGGAGTTCGAGGAGTTTACGGGAAAGAAAGGCCGCTTCCCGCCCTTGGGAAAGGAGCTTTCGCACCCGGGGAGGGTTTACTTCTTCTAGGCGCCGATAGATCTCTTCCAGCGATCCGAAGGCCCGAAGGAGGGCCGCAGCGGTCTTTTCTCCTACCCCTTTCACCCCGGGAAGGTTGTCCGAAGGGTCCCCGGTAAGGGCCCGAAAGTCCGCGAATCTTTCTGGAGGCACCCCGTAACGCCGTTCTACTTCTTCCGGGGTATAGGTCTTCTCTCGCAGGGGATCCCAGAGGTAGACCCGCTCGCTCACCAGACAGAGGAGGTCCCGATCTCCGGCCACGATAACCACCGGGTTCGGAAGCCGGGTAGCCAGGGTGGCGATGAGGTCGTCGGCCTCGTAGCCTGCCAGGCTGAGGATGGGGATCCCCAGGGCCTCGGCCACCTCGCGGATGTAGGGAAGCTGCACCACCAGCTCCTCAGGCATGGGGGGGCGATGGGCCTTATAGTCCTCGTAGGCCTGGTGGCGAAAGGTAGGCTCTTTTTCGTCCAGGCAGAGGGCCAGGTATTCCGGCTGAACCTCCTTGAGGAGGCGCAAAAGCATGCGGGTGAAGACGAAGATGGCCTTGGTAGGAAGCCCCCAGGAGGTGGAAAGGGGCTCCCGCAGGGCGTAGTGAGCCCGATAGACGAAGGAAGTCCCGTCTATCAAGTAAAGGACGGGGCCCTCTCCAGCCTTAGGTAAAACGATTGAGGATCCAGGTGACGATCTCACTTTTAAGGTTCATTTCCTCTTCCGGGGTCATGGTGGTAAGCCAGCGGAGGATCCACTTTTGGAGACGATTGAGATGGGTCTTGTTGAGCTTTTCTCCATAGACCATCTCTAAAGCCTGAAGGTACCAGAGGAAGATGGCGTGGATGGGCATGTAGCGGTATTCCATGGTGATGGGATAAAGCGCCTCGTAAAAGGCCCGGTTCTGAAACTTCTTGTCCGGCTCTCCGGTGAACTTCCGGATAGTGAGCCGGGAGACTGGGGTCTCCTCCCCGCCTGGAGGCTCTTCTTCCTGGAGATAGCTCAAGTTCCGCTGCAGGAGCTCGTATCGATCTTGGTGCTGCCGGATAATGCTCTCTTGAAGGGCCATCAAGGCCAAAGGATTTTCCCGCTCCCGGTAATATTTGGCCAGTTTCTGGCGCAGGACCGACTTTCGGCTCCTACCACCCATTAAACACACCTCCCTCGCGGCATCTCCTTTCAAGAGACCACAGAGAAGGCCCTTTTTCAAGACAGGCGATTAAAGAGGAGGAGACGGCGCAAGCCTTTCCCCCGCGGGAGGGGGAAGGATACCTCTCCGGAGCTCTCTAGGCCTTGGGGAGAGCCGTAAGGTTCCACTTCGTTGCGCCAGAGGTAAAAGGCCTGCCCGGGGACGGAGAGGAGAAAGGCCGCATGTCGCACGAACTTTTCCACCGATCCGTAACCCCGGGCCACGATCACCGGAAAGCGTTCTTCAGGCCAGGTGTGCCCGAGGTGGTATCTTTCGGCCCGTATTCCGGAAAGGCCTAGTTCTCCGATCATCTCTTGGAGAAAGGCCACCCTTCCTGGGTGGGCCTCGTAGAGGACCACTTCCAGTTCCGGGCGAGCGAGTTTCAAGATCATCCCGGGGATGCCGGCCCCGGTGCCTAGATCCGCCACCGGGTATCCTCCTGCGGGGAGAAGATGGGCCAGGACCAGGGCCTCGGAGACCTGGTAAAGGAGGCGTTCTTCCGGGGCCTTGAAGGCCGTGAGCTTCAGGTCTTCGGCCCGCACGGCTAGAGCCGAGAGATAGCGAAAAAGGGGATAGATCAAGGCCTCGGCCCTGAAGGGGAGACCGTATTCCTGGAGGATCCCTTCGAGAAGGGCGAGGGCCCTTTCCGGAGACCAATCAGGAACCATGTCGGTAATTGAGAGCCGCCCGGATAAAGGAGGCGAAAAGGGGATGGGGTTCCATGGGGCGGGAGCGGAACTCCGGATGAAACTGACAGCCCACAAACCAGGGATGCCCCTCTATTTCTATGATCTCCACTAGCTCTCCGTCTGGAGAAAGCCCGGCGATCTTCAGGCCCTTTTGGGTAAGGATCTCCCGATACTGGTTGTTGAATTCGTAGCGGTGGCGGTGCCTTTCAAAGACCTCCTCGCAACCGTAAGCCTGGTGGGCGAGGGTCCCCGGGACCAGGCGACAGGGATAGGCCCCCAGGCGCATCGTTCCCCCTTTGTCGCATTTTTCGTCCCGGACCTCCACCCGCTGGGTGCGATAGTTGAACCACTCCCGCATGAGGTAGATCACCGGGTGAGGGGTCTTGGGATCGAATTCCGTGGAGTTGGCCCCGGAAAGACCGGCCACATTGCGGGCAAACTCGATGACCGCAAGCTGCATCCCCAGGCAAATCCCGAAAAAGGGGATCCGATTCTCCCGGGCGTAGCGTATGGCCTCCATCTTGCCCTCGGCGCCCCGATAGCCGAACCCTCCAGGCACCAGGATCCCATCCGCCCCGGAGAGGACCTCCCCTACATTCTCTCGAGTGATCTCGTCTGCCGAGAGATAGCGGATCTCCACCCGGGCCTCGTTAGCCAGCCCTCCATGCACCAGGGCCTCGTGCAGACTCTTGTAGGAATCCTTGAGGTCCACATACTTGCCCACCACCGCGATGGTTACCTCTTCCTCCGGATTCCGGTACCTGCGCACTAACTCTTCCCAGGCGGAGAGATCCGGCTCCCGGGTCCAAATATTGAGGAATTCCACGATCTTCTCGTCCAGTCCTTCCTGGTGAAAGACCAAAGGGATCTCGTAGATGCAGTCCACATCCTTGGCGGTGATAACTGCGTCCTCTTCCACATTACAGAAAAGGGCGATCTTCTTCTTGACCTCCGGGGGCAGGAAACGCTCCGTGCGGCAGAGGAGGATGTCGGGCTGGATACCGATGGCCCGCAGCTCCTTCACGCTGTGCTGGGTGGGTTTGGTCTTGAGTTCTCCGGCAGTCTTGATGTAAGGGACATAGGTCAGATGGATGTAGAGGGTGTTTTCCCGGCCGAGATCGTAGCGGAGCTGCCGGATGGCTTCCAAAAAGGGAAGGCTTTCGATATCGCCCACCGTGCCCCCCACCTCGACGATAGCCACATCCACTTCGCTCCCGGCCAGCTGCACGATGGCCGCCTTAATCTCGTCGGTGACATGGGGAATGATCTGCACCGTGCCTCCCAGGTAGTCCCCTCGGCGTTCCTTGGTGATCACCGAAAAGTAGATCTTGCCGGAGGTGTAGTTGTTTTTATGCCCCATGCGGGCCGAGGTGAAGCGTTCGTAGTGGCCTAGATCCAGATCCGTCTCCGCCCCGTCGTCGGTGACGTAGACCTCTCCGTGTTGAAAAGGGTTCATGGTCCCCGGGTCCACATTGATGTAAGGGTCGAGCTTCTGGAAGGTCACCCGCAGGCCGCGGGCCTCCAGCAGGGCCCCGATGGCCGCCGAGGCCAGACCTTTGCCCAGAGAGGAAAGTACTCCACCGGTCACAAAAATGAACTTGGTGTGAAATCCGCGCTTTTTTCTGCCCATGGAGTTCACTCCCCTACAATTTAGGATGTGGGCCCCCTGGGGGCCTCCCAGTGAAATTCTGCATAGACCCGGTCTGAACGCACCCCTTGAAGCTTCAGGGCTGCCCATCTCCAAGATCGCAAACTCGGCTCCAGAGAGTGGACGAAGAGCGCCCCTTGCATGCGTCCCAGGCTGCGCCCCATGCCCTCTGAAGAATACACCACCACATAGAGAGGCTCCGGAGGCTTTTCCCATAGCTCGATCCGCAGGATCTCCTTGCGGGAATCCTCATTCCAAAAGCTCACCTCCCCCACCTTCACCCCCGCCGGGGAATAAAGGGGATAACGGGAAAGGAGGGTCCGCTTCTTTTCCACCCGATAGTAACGGGCCAACAGCAGAGCGATGATCATAATCACCAAGAAGACCAGATTCCACAGCGGGTTTCGGCGCATAGGTCTTGGCCTAAAACAGGTTTTGGAGTATTTTAGTCCAAAAATTCACAGGGAACAAAAAGTGGAAGAGCCGGTATTTGATCCCCGAGAACTGGGCTTAGAAGACGAATTCCTCTTTGCTTGTCACCCGGGGGTGCCCTGCTTCAATAAGTGTTGCTATGATATTCATCTGGTGCTCCCCCCTTACGACTTTCTGCGGTTGCGCCGGGCCCTAGGGCTCTCCCCAGAGGAATTCATTGAGCGCTACGGAGAGGCCTATATCGGAGAGGTCACCCAGCTTCCGGTGGTCTCTGTTTATATGCAGAGTCACGATTTCGCCTGTCCCTTTCTCACCCCTCAGGGTTGTCGGGTCTATCCTGATCGCCCTTCGGCCTGTCGCACCTATCCCTTGGCCCGCTTTCTCCGGGAAGACCCGGAGACCGGAAAGCGCCAGGAGGTCTATCGCATCATCCGGGAAACCCATTGCAAAGGGCACTACGAAAAGCGCCCCATCACCGTGCGGGAGTATCTCCGAGAGCAGGGGCTTGAACCCTATCTTTACTATAACGATCTCTTCGGGGAGGTGGTGGCCCGTCGCCAGGCCCACGCCGAAACCCCCCTCACCGGAGACCAGCTGGACCTCATCTTCCTGGCCCTCTATGATCTTCCGGCCTTTCGCCGGGAGATTCAGAGGGGGCATCTTGCAGTGGAACTTCCCGGACCGGTAGAGGATCTTTCCGAGGAAGCCCTGCTCGAGGTGGGCATCCGTTTTGTGCTGGAAAAAGTTTTAATCTTTGACTAAGCTTCCCGCCGCGGCTGATAGGTGCAGAGGGGCTCTTCTTCCAGGTAGTCCCCGGTGGCCTCGTAGGCCCGGGCCCGGCATCCCCCGCAGACCCGGATGTACTCACACCGGCCACATTTTCCCTTGTACTTCTTAAAATCCCGCAGGTTTCGGAAGACCTCCGATCCCCACCAGACCTCCGGGAAGGACTGCCGCCGCAGATTCCCGCACTCGATCTCCAGGTAGCCGCAGGTCTGGACGATTCCTCGGTGAGAGATGAAGCAGAAACCCGTTCCGGCAAGGCACCCGCGGGTTACGGCATCCAGGCCGAAGGTTTCCAGGGTAACCGGTTTCCCTTCGGCCCGGGCCCTCTCCCGGAGGATGCGGTAGTAATGCGGGGCGCAGGTGGCCTTGAGATGCATGCCCGCAGTTTCCCGCTGCTCGTAGAACCAGTG
>QOAM01000022.1 GCA_003978075.1 Thermodesulfatator sp.
TTTGGCCTTGGGAAAAGGGAGCATCCCTTTTCCAGAGATCCTGGCCTTTGTGAAAGAGAAGGGACTGAGGCCCCTCTTAACCCTAGAAGCCCATCGGGAGGAAGATGTGGAGCCCGGCTTAGCCTATCTCCAGAACCTGCTGGATTAGATTTTGAAGACTTACTGGGGGAGGAGTTTTTGGAGAGCGGCCCGTTTCTCGGCGAATTGGGGATCTTGGTAAAGGGGGCGACAGGCCTGGGGCTCGGCCTCCAGGGTGGAGAGCTTTACCGCAAAGGCCATACAGGAGGGCTCCCCGCATTCCCCACAATTGGTTCCCGGAAGACAGCGGTAAATTTCTAGGGCCGGGGGAAGACGCCGGGGCTCCAGGCGGGGAGAAATCTCCCCTCGCTTTTCCCAGACCTCAGTGAGGAACCTTTCCACCTCTTCCCTAAGCTGGCGAGCCTCCTCCTGGTCTGTAAGGTTGGAGATCTGCACGTTGTCCTTCCTCACCGCTACCTTGTTATCCCCCAGACGGAAAATGAGCACCGGTTCCTCCGGGTCGTAGTATACCACCCGGGCCACTGCGTTGAGGTAAGGCAGGAGAGGGGTGAGATCGGTCTTGGCCGAGATCACCGCTTTATAGCGGGGATTGCGGGCGTCGACATAGCAGGCCACCGGCTCAAGCTGTAAACCTTCTTCCAAGAGTTTTCCCATGACCTTACCCCTCAAAGATTTCTTAGCGAATAATCCCGGCCAGAAGGTCCTGGATCAGGGTGTCTGGTCCCACTCCCCGGGAGCCCCCGGTAACTACCCGGATGCGCGCGGCTTCCAGGCGCTCCCGCCATTCCGAAGGCACCTGCGGGGCCAGGAGGTGTGTGGCCACCTGCTCCTTGAGAAAAGACTCCAGGTCTTGATCCTCCGGACGCTTGACCACATCCTTTACCCGGATTTGTCCGCCCTCAATGTCATAGACCGCAAAAAGATCGGCTGAAGTCGGGTCTTGGGCTACCCGGGCCCCGTCCAAGGGGACAGCCACCCGCATGTAACGTCCTTCTTCCACATCACGCCACATCTCCTCCGTGGCTGCCACCACATTGTGCACCAGCTCTTCAAAGGCCCGGGCCGTGACCGACTCCGGATAGGCCGCAATCATCGGCTTGCCCGCATCCCCCGCAGCCACCACCCGGGGATCCACCGGAATACGTCCCAGAAAGCGGATGCCCAACTCTTCCGCCAGCCGCTCTCCCCCTCCCCGCTTGAAGAGGTCTAGCTCCTTTCCACAGTGAGGGCAAATGAAACCACTCATGTTTTCCACCAGCCCCAGGAGACGCATCTTCACCTTGCGACAGAAATTGATGGACTTCTGCACATCGATGAGGGAGACCTCCTGAGGGGTGGTCACCACCAGGGCATAGGCATCAGGGATGGTCTGGGCCACCGTAAGAGGCTCGTCCCCGGTCCCTGGAGGGGCATCAATCACCAGGTAGTCCAATTTGCCCCAGTCGATGTCCCCGATGAACTGCTTGATGGCCGAAATCTTGAGGGGCCCCCGCCAAATAATGGCAGCGTCCTCCTTGGGAAGCAAGGGCTCGATGGAAAGGACCTTGAGGTTAGGGGAATAGACAATAGCCCCCAAGCGCCCATCCGGCCGGCGCGGGAGCTTCTCCCGCCGGATTCCCAACATCTTGGGAATGTTCGGTCCGTGGAGATCCACATCCAAAAGCCCTACCATAAAGTCCTGGAGGGAAAGCCCCACCGCTAGATTAACCGCTACGGTGCTCTTGCCCACCCCTCCTTTTCCGGACATGATCATGATCTTGTGCCGAATGCGTGCCAATTGGTCTCGCACCCGGCGATCTTGCTGATCGAGAAGGACGCTTTTGGTCTTTTTCTCCGGCATCTTCCTCCCTCCGCGATTCTAGGCTCTCACATACCGGAAGCCCTGATTTTGCCACTCTACTAAGGCCTTGATCCCTGCCGGAACGGTGCGGGCCCTTGGAGGAAGAAGCTCCGGAGAAAGACCCTGGGCCCGCAAGGCGTTCTCACAAAAGTAGACCTCCACCCCCTGCTTCAGGGCCTCCCGGTAAAGGTCCTCCACCTCCGAAAAGCGTTTGAGGATAGCCACTCCCTCTGCGTTGACTAACACCCTCACCCCCTGAGGTTCCCCGCTCACGGCCTTCACGAAGTTACAAGCCACCTTCAAGGCCACCTCAAAACGAGCAGATTCCGGCACATGCAAGACCAGCCGCAACTCCATACTCTTCCCTTTCTCTATTTATCTGCCCAGCTATTTAATCACGATCTGGCTTGGGGGCAACCTAAGGAGCCCTTTGATTTGTTGGGGGCGGAGCCTCTCAGATACTTTACCTCAGGGGTCTTTTAAGGGGGAGACAAAGACGATACCGGTCTGCTTTTTCTCCAGGGCCCTTTCTGTAGCCCAGAGTAAGGCCTTCCAAGAGATGTTTAGCGAGGGATACCTATGGCTGGGAAGTCCTAAAAGATCGAAGACCGGAAAGCGGGGATATTTTTTTAAAAAGGCCTGCAGGCATTCCATTCCCCGACGATTCAAAAAGAGGGGATCAGGCAAGAGGAGCAAGGGGGCTTGCCTCTCCCCGCGGGAGGACAAGCTCTGGAAGAGGGAGGGAAGTTCGTAGAAGGTCTCTGCCCTCATTTTGCGCAGGGAAAGGCAGGTAGAAAGGTGTTGCACATAGTATTCCATAGGCGGGGAGTAGATCACGATGGCTTTACGAAAGCGCCTTCGAAGGGTGGGACAGCGGGGCAGAGGAGAGATAAGGCAGGCCTGGCGAAGGTCGATACCGAAAAGATCGGGGAAGAGGATGCCCACGAAGTAGCGTTTCTGAAGAGGGCATTTTTGACGACTTACTTCCCAGGCGGCTTCAGGTCCCAGCACCACCAATTTCTTGAAACGGCAAAGATCTCCGGAGGAGGCCTGACGGGCCCCGGTCTCTTTCTCTAAGGCCCAGGCCAGCTTCTTAAAGACCGGGTCATAGAGGAGCCCCAGCTCTTGAGCCTGCAAGAAAGTAGGAAGCCCCAGAAAAAAGATGAGGATCAGAAACCAAGGCCCTTTTTCCCCTCTGGGCTTTGGGGGCAGAGCTCCCCGAGACAAAGGGGGCTTTCTCCAAGGACTCAACATTACTAGAATTTGACCTCGAGGTTTAGCCAGAAAGTCCTGCCTGGCCAGGGATAGGGAGGCACGGTGCCCCCGCGTTTATAGTGGTGATCGAAGAGGTTTTCGATCTTCAGGGCCAACCCCCAACGGGTGCCCTCCCAGAGGAGATTTAGGTCCCAGATGGCATAGGGAGAGAGCCATCCCTGGAGGGTCTTAACCCGCCCGTAAAAGCGAAAGAGCGGAGAAAGGTAGAGCCCCGGACGCCACTGCCAGCTCAGGCCTCCTTTTACCATCCACTTGGGCCAGTTGAGGATACGCTCGCCGGAGGCCAAGACCCAGCCGTTGCTCTGCGTGGGTCTCAAATAGGTATAGTTGAGGAACCAGAGAAAGGGCCTGGTAAAATAGTGCAGCTCCAGCTCGCTGCCCATGATTTCCGCCTCTCCGCTATTGGTGTAAAGCCGCTCCCGAGGGTGATAGGTGATTATATCTTGCAAATTCTGGTGAAAAAGGGTGAGGCGGGCCCAGAAATTCTTTTTGAAAAAGTGGGTAAGGGAGAAATTGAAGACATAGATCTTCTCGGCGTCCAGGTGGCACCGGCTACCGTATCCGGAACGATTTTTCTGGCGGTAAAGATAATTGGGGGCCTGAAAGGCCGAAGCCCAGGAGAGCGCCAGGGCCCAGGAAGGCCTCAGACGCCAGATCAAGGCCAGGCGCGGGGAGACCTCTTCCCCGAAACTTTCGTAGGAGTCGTAGCGCGCCCCTAACTGCAGGATCAAATTTTTCCGAAAATAGAATTTCTCTTGGGCAAAAAGAGACCATTCCTCCTCTTGGGACCAAGGGTAAGAGAGGCGGGAGTAAAGGCCCGCGGAATAGGTTTCGATCTCCGTCTTTTCATAATCCGCGGTCTGGAAGCGGCCTCCCAGGAGGAATTCGCCCCTCTGGTGAGGGTAGCGCGCGAGGGTCTCCAGGCCCCAGCCGAAACCCTCAAGATCGATGTCCAGGGCTGTAAAGTGTCCCTCGGCGTGGGTGTGCTGGACCTGCGGGGTGTCTATCTTGTACTTACTCCAATAAGGCCGCACCACCCACTGCCACCCCTTCCACTTCCCCTCCAAGGAAAGACCCAAGAGGTCCTGACTAATTACTTCCCGGGAACCGTAAGGTTCCCTGTCTTGCGGGAAAAGAAGCCTCCCGCTCTGAGCACGGGGAGTGGCATAATAGGAATAGAGACGGGTGTAAAAGAGCTTGAGGGGCCCTTTTTCATAGCGAAATTCCAGGGCGTAATTGTGGGGACGAGAGTGCAGGAGTTGATAGCCGTGGTCTTCGTGATATTCCTCCCCCTCGAGGTCCGCGTAATGGATTTCTAGAAAAAAATGTCCCCAGGAGGGAGACCCTTCCTGGAGAAAGGCCGAAAGGCTTTCGCGGTCATAATCTCCTACTCGACCGAGAAAGGCCCCCTTTTCTAAGGGCTGGCGTTCCAGATTTATCACTCCGGTGAGGGCGGCGTCTCCGTAGAGACTGGCCCCCGGCCCCCGCATGATCTCCACCCGGGAAAGGCCGTAAACCGGATAGGAGGCATCTGCAGGAAAGGCATGGTAGCCCGGCAAGTAGAGATCGAAGCCCTCTTCGCGAAAGAGGAGATGAGAGGTGATGGTGCGGTAGAGACCCCGATGGCCCACCACCCTCTCGTTCACATCCTGAATTAGGTAGAAGGAGGGCTGAAATTCCAGGAGGTCTCGGAGGTTGTACCATCCAAAGCGCCTTATCTCCTCCGAGGTCACCACCGTGGTAGGAAAAGGGGCCTCCCAGAAGCTCTCCTGAAGTAGAGAGGCCCCTTTGACCACCTGCCACTCGTGCAAGGCCAGAGAGTAATAAGAGGCCCCCCAGAGGGGGGAGCTCAGGAGGAAAACAAAGAGGGGTACACAAAGCCTTCTCATGCCTCCCCCCATTCATTCTATTGAACAAATCGCGAGATCAAAGACAAGAAAAGGCATTTGTGGAAGCAGGAGAAGGGCTTGAGGAAAGAACCTTCGTCTGGCCCATCTGTTTAATATCAAAGTGGTGATAAGCCACCTCTTCACATTTCACCTCCAAGGCCGCGAAGTTGAGACTTATTCACTTTTAGAGATCTTTGACTTTTTTCGGAGAAAGGGTGGTGCGTCCCAGGTAGAAATTGAGCCAGGAAGAGGTTCGAAAGAGATTCCAGTTGCGAGGGGAGAGCTCCTTGAGAAATACTTGGGGTCTTTCTTCTGGAGAAAGCCTTTCATAGATGCGTACAAAGACACAGCGTCTGCGCCCAGGATAGACCTCACACCATCGGTCACGACTTCCTCCACAAGGACCATTCAAAAGATATTTGGCACACTGGCTCTGAGTACAGAGAAAGGCCAGATGAGGCAAGCTGCAGTCGCCACACTCCTGACAGTCGTAGAGGACCTTTTTGATCCCGTATTCCAAACGGGTAAAAAGGGGTTCCCAACTGCTTCCCGAAAGGCGGTGCGCCAGAAAACGCAGGGGACGAGCTAAGGGGCCTTTGCGGGTGAAGAAGAGTTTGTGAGCTATTCTGGAAAAAAAATAGAGTAGGTTTCTCGAACGGGAGGGGGAAAGGGGCTTTCTTTCCGGGAGGTTGAGGCCTGTTCGAGGATCCTTGCGATAGAGAAAATAGGCCTTCTCCGGCACTTCTGCAAACTCCGGAAGAAACTCCCGCCAGTGAGGACGATATTCTTCATAGAGGACCAACAACTGGTGCACAGCTTCCTTCTCCAAAGGAGCTCCGCAGAGATGCACCCCCCGATATCCCAGCCCTTGACATACCGCCATTAGGCGAGCTGCCCGCTCCAGGGCCTCCTTTCGGGCCTCTTCCTCCGAAAGCCCCATAAGACGCCGATAAAGCCCCTCCGGCACAGTGATCCCCGGCACAATTCCTCGATAAAGGATGCGGGCTAGCCTTTGGTCCATGACCAGAATCCCTGCCAGCGCGGGAAAACCGGAGAGCCCTTCCTCCTGAAGAAAAAAAAGAAGTTCCTGGTATTTGCGAGCGGAAAAACCCACTTGAGTAATTACAAAAGAAGCTCCTGCCCGGATCTTTTTGAGGAGTTTCCAGTACTGGAGAAGGGTCTCGGCTTCGGTCCATTTAAAGGGGTTGACCACGCAGCCCGGGAAAAAAGGCACCGGAGGAAGAGTCACCCCTCCACCGGGGACCTCCGGCGGCAGAACATACCCTTTACGCATCTCTGAGATCAGACGCAGGAGTTGCACAGAGTCTAGGTCGAAGACCGGTTTCGCCCGTCCCCGGTAACCGTAACGGGGGTAGTCTCCAGTAACCACCAATAGGGTCCGAAGACCCTCCCGATCCAGGTCTAGTAGATCGCTCTCAATGACATTGCGATTTTTGTCTTTGCAGGAAAAATGGATAATAGGTTCATGTCCCAAACGTTTGAGCTCTCGGCCCAGGGCTTCCGGAGCTAGAGCCGGGTGCCCCCCGGCATTATCGGTGATGGAGAGGGCATCAAAAAGTCCGGCCTCGGCCACCTCCTCGGCGAAACGCATGATAGCGCGGAAATGGCGAGTCCGGGTGCTGCGTCCAGGCACTAGCTCGAAGGTAATGACAAAATCTTTCTTTCGCAGGATTTCGGCAAAGCGGCTCATTAACGGGTAAGTCCCAGATTCTTGAGCTTGCGGTGGAGATAGCTCCGCCGAAGACCGATAGCCTCAGCCATGCGGGAAATGTTGCCCCCGTATTCTTGGAGTTTGCGGCGCAAAAATTCCCTTTCAAATCTTTCACGTGCCGTCTTGAAATCTGTGAGTTGGAACCATTCTGGGATTTCCTCCGGAGGAGAGCTTTTTTCCGTGTACTCTAAGAATTCCTGAGGAAGATCGTTGAGCGTGATTTCCTCTCCGGGAGAAACAATAACCAGACGCTCGATGAGGTTGCGCAACTCTCGCACATTTCCCGGCCAAGGGTAACGTTTGAGGGCCTCCAGCACCTCCGGGGAAACGCTCTTACGTCCGAGACCACTGTGCTGGGAAAGCTCGTCCAAGAATTCTTCCACCAGGAGGGGTATATCCTCCGGACGTTCCCTCAAAGGGGGGATGACGATGGGGACCACATGGAGCCGGAAGTAGAGGTCTTCCCGAAAGCGTCCGGCCTGGATCTCGGCCCGCAGATCCTTGTTGGTGGCAGCAATGATGCGCACATCTACCTCGATGGCCCGGTCTCCTCCCACCCGCTCAAACCGTTTTTCCTGCAGGACTCGTAAAACTTTGGCCTGGGCCGAGAGACTCATGTCCCCCACTTCATCGAGGAAGAGGGTCCCCCGGTGGGCTTGATCAAATTTGCCCCGCCGGGCTTGGGTGGCCCCGGTAAAGGCCCCGCGCTCGTGTCCGAAGAGTTCGCTTTCGATAAGGGTCTCCGGGATGGCCGCACAATTCACCTCCACAAAAGGCCCGGAGGCCCGCGGAGAAAGACGATGGATCATCCGGGCCGCCACCTCTTTGCCCACCCCGGACTCTCCTTGTATGAGCACCGTGGCCTCCGTGGGAGCCACTCGAGCGATGAGGGCCCGCACCTCGCGTATGGCCGGAGAGTTTCCGGTAAGTCCCGGTTCTCGCAGTCGAGCTTTGAGACGAAGATTTTCTTCCTCCAAGGCCCGCACCTTAAGGGCCTTTTCCACGGAAACTATTACCCGATCGTAAGAGAGGGGTTTTTCCAAAAAGTCAAAAGCCCCCAGTTTAACGGCTTTAACCGCCATCTCGATGGTCCCGTGTCCGGAAATCATAATCACCGGAAGGGTGGGCTGGATTTCCCGTAAACGACGCAGCACCTCGATCCCATCTATGCCCGGAAGCCACACATCCAGAAGGACCAGATCCGGGGCCCTTTCTTCCGCAAGCCGCAGGGCCTCTTCCCCACTCTCTACACAGCGTACACCATAACCCTCGTCCTCCAGGATGTCCCGGAGACTTTCCAGGATGCTTGGTTCGTCATCCACCACCAAAATTTCAGGCATAACTCCGGCGATAAGGCAGGCGGATTATAAAGCGTGCCCCCCGGGGTCGGCGATCTTCCACCCGAATTTCCCCTCCATGCCCCTCCACAATGGAATTCACAATGGCCAACCCGAGCCCTGTACTCCCCTTCCCCGAAGCATAGGGTTCGAAAAGTCGGGCTTTGATCTCTGGGGGAATACCTGGACCATCGTCCTCTACCCTAATTTGCACCCAGTCTCCCATAACCTGGATGGAGACCAGGATCTCTCCTTGACCCTTCATGGCGGCTATGGCGTTATCAAAAAGATTGAGAAAGATACGTTTCACCTGGTCCCGGTCAAAGAAAAAGGGCTCCAAGGGGGTAATTTCCGTGCGGAAATGGACCTCCCGATGGGCCTCGCGGTAAAGATCCACCACTTCCCGGACAACCTGAGAAAGATCGTGCTTTTCGAGTTTGAGCCCCGGCAGTCGCGCAAAGGCGGAAAATTCATTTACTAGGTGTTTAAGTTCTTCCACCTGAGTTTCGATGGTAGCGGTGCAGCGGGTCAGAATTTCCCGCTCTTTAGGGGGGAGTTTTTCTTCCAAACGCCGCCGCAGGCGCTGGGCCGAAAGTTGAATGGGTGTAAGGGGATTTTTAACTTCATGAGCAATACGTCGGGCCACCTCCCGCCAGGCAGCCAGCCTCTCCATACGTTCCTTCTCCGTGAGGTCTTCCAAAATGAAAAGATAGCCCGGAAAGGCCTCCTCTGGAAGGCGGCTGGCGGTAACCCCTAGGACCAGGGTCTTTTCTCCTTGAAAAAGTCGTAGAGGCTGACTTACCGGCTCGTCCCGGGGAGGTCTCTCCTTGAGATCCCGTAAAACTTGGTAGACTTCCGGCAAGAGGATCTCGGAAAGGGGGCGCCCTACCGCCTCCGAGGGAAGGCCCAACAACTCACAAGCCCGTTGATTGGCTAAGGTTAATCTTTCTTCCTCGTCCACAGCTAAAACTCCGGCCGTAATGTGGGTAAGGATGGTTTCCAGATAGGCGGTACGCCGTTCGAGTTCTTGGTTGGCCTCGGCTAAGGCTCGAGCGCTCTCTTCGATCTTTTCTCGGTAGGCCCGCAGCTCTTCGGTCATGCGTCGAAAGGCCTTTACCAACACCCCTACTTCGTCGGGGGTCTCCTCGGGAAGATGGACCTCAAAGTCGCGGGTGGCTAAGCGTTCGGCGGCTTGGGTAAGTTTTTGCAAGGGTTCGGTAAGGCGCCGGGCGAAGCGTAGGCCAAACCAAACCCCCACAAAGATGGTAAGAAGGGTCACCAGCAAGAGGAGAAGCAGCAGAGAGGTCTTGAGAGGAGCGCGCAGAAATTTGAGCTGCTGATAAAGGCCTACCCCGGAGCTGATATCCTTGAGGAGTTTTTCTAGCCCAGGGTCTAAGAGGAGACCCCCGGCGAGGATCACCGGTCGCCCTCCTTTAAGTTGAGCAGGGAGGAAGACCCTTAAGAGGACCCCTCCGCGGATTTCACTGGTTTCGGTGACCGGGGCCTTTTCAGCCAGGATCTCCTGGAGGATAGAAGGGGGTATTCCTAGGACATTGACCCGAACCTTTTTGGCGTAAGAGCGTCCGATGAGGTGCCCCTCGAGGTCGTAAACTTCTAAGGTGTCGAGATCTAGGGCCTTACGATGGATGCGAAAAAATCTTCCGGAAAGACGGGAAGCTTTCCGAAAGGTCTCCGAGAATCGCTGGAGTTTGAGGAGGATTTCTCTTTCTCGGTCCTGGTAATAGGCCCGAGCCTCAAAGAGGGCCTTTTCCAATTGCTGGTCCAGATTGCTGCTAAACCAGTATTCCAAGCTGGTTTCGATAAATCGGTGGGACACAGTAAAAAGGAGCAGGGCAGGCAAAAAGCTCAAAAGGAGAAAAGACAAGGTGAGCTTGAGGCGTAAGCTCCGGGAGAGGCGTCCGGCCCGGGCCTCAAGCACCGTCTTAAGGAGGTTGCGCAACATGAGGTAAAGAACAAGAAGGAGCAGGATGAGGTTGATTTGGATTAGGATGAAGATGAGGAGATTTTGTCCGGTGAAAGGGGGTGGGAAGAGTTGAAAGACCCGAAATTCCACCCCCACTAGACCCAGGAAAAGGACCAAACCCAAGGCTAGGAAGATCAACTCCCGTCGGCGGCGTAGGCGTTCCTCAGCCGAGGGCTTCATGGAGTAAATACTAGCGATTGCCAAGAGGATTCCAAGGTCTCCCCTCTAAAAAGAAGGACCCTTAAGAGTTTTTGGGGAAAGCTCACCCGGGTAAATTTGCGAATGCGGACTCGAATACTCACCCGATAGCGCTTTCCGGGCTCGAAACGATTGAGGGGAAGGAGGGGTACCCCTTCTAGGGAAGTAGCTAGCGTCAGGGCCTGGCGAAAAGTAGTAGCCCGGTAAGGAGCCGCGGCTGACCCTACAGTATGCACAAAATAGAGATTCTTGACCGGATCGTAATACACAGTGCGCACGATTTCCTGAGAGAGGAGACTCTCATCGCGAAGAAAGCGTCGCAGGCGCTTGATTTCCACCTCGTAGGTGAAACTCAGGCCGAGACCGTGGCGTACGGCCTTTTTAAGGTCGGCTTGGGGTAGATCCTCCACATAAGCGTAAAGGAGGAGATAATCTTGATAAGGGGCTACGGTGAAATCCCGCAGATAAAGGGCCCAGGTTAGAGAGGCGATCAGCCATAAAAAAAGGGAAAGGGCCAGGACCCTCAAGGGATCTCCTTGAGGATGAAGGTTTCGAGGGGCTTGCGTCCGGCCCTTTTGCGCCGATCATGGGGATAGCCCAAGGCCACCACTGCAGCCAACTCTAGCCCCTCGGGAAGCTCCAAGACTTCTCTTACTCGGTCGGCGTTCTTGAGAATTTCCCCCAGCCACACTCCACCCAGTCCTAAGGCATGAGCGGCAAGAAGGATATTCTGCAAACAGGCCCCGGCAGACTGATGATCTTTGATTTGGTGATACATCACGGCTTTATCTAGAAAGACCGAAATTACCACCGGGGCCCGACGGATGATCTCCCCGTACCGGGTGAGCTGGGCTAGCTTTTCTTTCACCCCAGGGTTCCAGACGATCACAAAGCGCCAGGGTTGATTATTAAGGCCAGAAGGAGCCCAAATCCCGGCCCGAAGAATTTCTAAGATTACCTCTCGTGGAGGGATCTCCGGAGTATATTCTCTTACGCTTCTTCGGCTATAAATAGCTTCAAGGACGGGATTCGAACTCTTTTGCCCCATGTCGCTCCTCCCAAGCCTTCTTTTCTCGAAAAATCCTTTCGCGAATACGCACGAGGAGCTCTTGATCCTCCATATAAGTGAGAGGCCCTTCTTGGCCTTTCACCCGGAGAGCTAGCCCCGCAGTGAGGCGTCCCACATTGATGGCGTCCATCACTGCCCGGTCGTCAAAAAGGGCTTCCTTTCCCTTATGAGAATAGGCATGGGCCCAGGGAGGGATCATGGCCCCCATGGCGTTGAGCACGGTGAGAAGGTAAGCCCCGGTTAAGGTAGCCCCGGCATCGGCTCCTACCGTGATCACCCCCACCACCTTACCTTCTACATAGCTGGGTTCCCCAAAGGCCACCATGTTTTCTAAAGCGGTCATGCGGTCGATGAGGATTTTAAGGGGGCCAGAGGGACCATACCAGTAAACTGGAGTGGCTAGAATGTAGGCTTCAGCTTGGTAAAGTTTTTCCAAGATCTCCCGACCATAATCTTCAAAAATACAGGGATAGCGGCAGGTAGGTTCCTCATCTTGGACGCACCCTATACACGGCTCAATCCTTTGCCTATAAACTTCTACCAGCTCCACCCGGCATCCCAGCTCTTCAGCAGCGTAAAGGGCGCAGCGGAGAAGGCTCCCTGACCCTCCGTAAGGATGGGGGGAGCCCAAGATTCCCAAGAGTTTAATCATGTAGGACCTCCGTAAACCAATATCGCGGCAACACAAAGGAGGCCGCCTGAAGCTCTGGCGTGTAATAACGGGTACGGGGTAGGCTTTTTCGCCTCCGAATGGTGGGATCAAAGGGAGCTCGAAGGAGATAGGCGTTATCTCCTCCGAAGGAAGGGATAGAGGCCCGGTAGCAGTAGGTCTCTGGACCGTATACTTTGCGGAATACTCGATAGGAGGACTCAAGGATATTTTTCATAGTGAAAGGGGTGGCTGCTTGTTGCACAATAAGTCCTTCTGGGGCTAACTTTTGAAGGAGAGTATGAAATTCCTCTCCGAAAAGGGAATGGGAAAGCTCTAAGGTGTGTTCCGTAAGAGATATGTCTGGATCGGTGGAATCGATGAGAATAAGGTCGAAAGTCTCTCCCCGTTCGACCATTTCTCTGGCTAGGGCGAAGGCGTCCACGGTAAAGAGTTTAAGTCTAGGGTCTTCGGGATTTTCCGGGAGGAGTTGGGGAAAATAGCGGCGGACTATTTCTGGTACCCGGGGATCAATGTCAGCAATGATTACCTCTTCGACTTCTTGATATTTAAGGACTTCTCGGGCTGCTCCGTAATCTCCTCCTCCGCAAATAAGTACCCGTTTAAGGCGTCCTTCGGGAAGGCTTTGGGCGGGGATATGCACCAGGGCTTCATGGTAAATAAATTCGTCCCGAGAGGTAAATTGGGCGGTCCCATTGATGAAAAGGATGCGTCCCCAGAAAGAATTTTCAAAGACCATAAGGGTCTGCTCGCCACCTTCTTCGTAGATAACAAAGCCCTCATAGAGGTAGGTATATCCTTTTTGAACCGGTTCCCCCAGAAAAATCTTAGGGCCTGGACCTTCGGTGGGAAGGGTATCTTCCATGACGGACATAAAAAGGCCTCCTCCCGCGATCTCGCCTCATAATTACAGGAAAGTCTTTCTCTTGCCAAGCCGAGGGGATTTGGTTAAAGTACAAGTGTGCGCCCGTAGCTCAAGCGGAGAGAGCGTTGGACTACGAATCCAAAGGTTGGAGGTTCGAGTCCTCCCGGGCGCGCCAAGAGCTTCAACGGTTTCACGGCACCTCCTTCCCAAGAGCGGAAAATTGCTGTGAGTATTCTGTGAGAAAAGTTTGCTTTAACCCCTTCAAGGCCACCTTGTCTTCCGCTTCTCTCGAAAAGTAAAAAGGGGGTTTTCTATTTTTCATTACTTTCATTACCAAGGATAGAGAATATAGATACTTCCTTCCCATTCACCAGTTTGCACAGAACATTCTATTAACTTTATCTTGACCAGGTTTTTCTTGTCTTTGTCCTGATATCTAACTAGAGCTTTCTTTAAAAGCTTAAAACC
>QOAM01000085.1 GCA_003978075.1 Thermodesulfatator sp.
TCGGGTTCCTCCGGCTCCACCTCGGGCTCCGGGGGGAGTTCGGGCGGGCCGGATAGCGGCTCCCCAGATATTGGCGGCGGGGACGGTGGAGGTTGGGAAGGAATTGGTGGCACCGGCGGCGTCGATCCTCTACCGCCCTGAGGTATTTTTCGGCCCTGGAGGCCTCCGCCCGTGAGAGCGTAAAGTTCCAGGCCCCCAGTTATAAAAGAGCAACGCTCCTCAAAGGCTCACCCCACCCGAGACCGGTCAAAGGGACTGATCATGCGCTGAAAGATGTGCACCTTTTTGACCCATTGAAGGGGTTGGTCTCGGGCAGGTCTCCTTCCAGACCCGAAAGATAGAGAAATCGGCCCGCCTTCAGGCTCAGGCCTTTTACCCAGGGAGGTCTCTACCCAGGCTTGGGCCAAAGCCCCGTAACCTATATTCGTGTCGAAAGTTTCCCAGTACTCATATCTCAACTCTTCTTGAAATCCACCTTGGCTTGGACTTTACCTTCCAGGGTGTAAGCCCAAGCGCCGGAGACCCGGACCCAAAATCCCACCAACATGAGAAGGGGCCATTTTTTTCATCTTCCCCTCCTTCCACACTTTTTTACTTTCCGACAATCCCGGGGCGATTTAGGGGTATCCAACGCGAGTCAGACGCGATAGAAGGTGTCCTTTCGGGCGGCGGAGGTGGCCCTTTCCATCACCAGGTCTAGATGGTCCGCCCCGAGGATATTTGTTCCTCCCACCCGATAGCCCACCGTAAGCCGCAGCCCCCGAAGAGTACAGGGAAAAAACTTCCCTCGAAGACGTTCCATTAAGGTTTGAGTATGTTCAATGTTGCGGCCTACGGTGATTACGGCAAAAAGGTCTCCCGAGGGACGGGTCAAGAAGTCTCGAGGGGAAAAGAGCCCCTTGAGAAAGTGGGCGCAGGCCAGCAGGACTTTCTCTTTGGCCCAAGAAGCCTCCTCCGGAATTTGCGGAGAGAAGACCAGAAATTGGTAATCTTCGTTATAAATGTGGGGACGCACCACCTTATCGAAGATGTGCTGCAGTCCCCGCCGATTCCAGAACTTGGTGAGAGGATCCTTTAGGACCTCCTCTCGCAGGAAGGCAATCTCCTGTTCTAGCTTGGCTAGCTTTTTCTGTATTTCCCGGAGAAGAAGGCCTTCTTCCCTACTCAAACTGACCGCAAAGTTTCCTTGAGAATCCTTCTTTAATTTCGCTAAAGTCTTCTCCAGAAAAGAAGAGGCTTCTTCCAGTACTCTTAGAAGCTCCGGTTCGGATATCTCCCTTTGGCCCTGTTTTCGAGAAAAAGTTTCCGAGTAAAGAGCAGGATAGGGTACTTTACCTTCTTTTTGTAAGGAAATAAAGGTTTCCCAAGCTACGGCTAGAGCCTTTCTTTCTTGCTGAAGGAGCTTTTCAAAAAATCGGGCGTCCAATGTCTTCTGACCGAAAGGTAATTTTTTACCTACTATAGCTCTTAAGAGACCTCTGATAAAGGCCTTTTTTCTTCGGGCTTCGCTCCAAGCCTTTTTACCTTAACGATTAACACTTGTTCAATAAGAAAATTCATGATATAGAGGCTGAATAAAAGAAGGAGGTGTTCTATGGGTATGTCTTCCAAAGTGGTAAAAGTTCTTTTGCCCCTGTTTCTTCTGATGGTGGGTGCTTGCATGTCTTCTGGAGTACAAACCACGGTGGAGACCACGGGACCCACCGTGCAGGACGTGGTGACCTATCACGGTCCCAAGGCCCGGATTGCCGTGGCCAGTTTCAAGTGCAAGGCAGCCAAGTGCAGCGGGGCTATTGGAGACGGTCTGGCGGACATGCTGGCCACAGCTCTTTTCCGCACCGGCCGTTTTATCGTGCTAGAGAGGGGAGAGGGGCTTCGGGCCATTCAGGAAGAGCTCAATCTGGGTCAATCGGGATATGTGCGTCGCGGGGCCGCTCCCCGGATGGGTCTCATGGAAGGAGCGGACATCCTGGTGATTGGGGCCGTCACCGCCTTTGAACCTCACGCTTCAGGGGTTGGCGGAGGAGGTATCGTGGTCCCTTATAAGGTCCCCTTCATCGGCGGAGCCGTAATCGGAAAAAAGGAGGCCTACATCGCTGCAGACATCCGCTTGGTAGATGTGCGCACCGGCCGGATCATTAACGCCACCAGTGTAGAAGGCAAGGCCACCTCGTGGAAGGTAGGAGGTGGTATGGGGACCATCCTAGGGTCGGTGGCCCTGGGCGGGGCCCTGGGGGCTTACCGGAACACTCCTATGGAAAAGGCCATCCGGGTCATGCTTTACAACGCCGTGGACGCCATCGCACGCATGGTCCCGGAAAACTACTATCGCTGGGGAGAGAACACCTCGGGCACAAGAAACCGGTAGTTGAGCTCTGAAAAAAACTTAGTCTCAGGAAAAGAGCCAGCGGGCCTGGCCCCTCGAAACCTCTAGGCAGGCCCGCTTCCCTAAAGGAAAGGCCCCAAGTTTAGAGGTATGTCCCAAGGTAGGGAAAAAAGCACAGGGCTTTCCTGGGGGAAGGATTTCTTCGACCAGCTTACAGATCTCCTCTGGCGGTCGTCCCATATCCCCTAGAACAAAGCCGGCTACCTGATCCAGGATTCCGGAGAGTTTGAGATGAGTGAGATAGCGATCGAGGCGATAAAGGGGCTCCCCGGTGTCTTCCAAGAAAAGGAGGGCCCCGTGGAGGGGAGGAAAATAGGGAGTTCCCACTAGAGCCGAGAGGGTAGCCAGGTTCCCCCCGAAGACGGGCCCCGCCGCCCTTCCGGGAAAGATCCCCTGTCCTTCAAAGGCCGGGGCTTTTTCACCGAAAAGGACGGCCCGCATCTCCGCAAGGGCTTCTGAGGAAAGACGCGGGAGAAAAGAGACCGTGGGAGCGTGCCACGCGGGGAGATCCCTTGCGGCCAGAAAATTGAGAAGAGCCGAGAGGTCGCTAAACCCCAGAAGCGGGGGAAAACGCTTAGGGAGCTGGTGAGCTAGAAGGGGGAGAAGGCGGGCCGAGCCATAGCCTCCTCGAGCCGCCCAGAGGAGATCCGCCCCTGTAGCAGCCTTTAGGAGGGCCTCGGCTCGGACTCGATCTTCTCCGGCAAAGTATCCCTTCTTTTCCAAGGTCTCTGGGGCTACCTCCACTTGAAGGCCCCAATCCCGCAAGATTTCGAGACCCGCGGCCAAGGCCTCTCTTTCCACTGCCCCGGCTGGGGCCACCACCCGCACCCGGGCTCCGGGCCTAAGCATCCTCCATCCTCGCCTGGTAAAGGTGAAAAAGGCCCTCCAGGACCAGATCTGGAACCACCTCCTGGATGGAAAACACATAGGGGGCCACTAGAGAGGCCAGGCCCCCGGTGGCCACCACCAGGGGCTCTTCTTGCATCTCTTGGGTCAACCGAGCCACTAAACCCTCGACCAGCCCGGCAAAACCGTAGATGAGACCACTTTGCATAGCGGAGACCGTGTCCCTTCCCAGGGCCTCGGGAGGAGGCGCAAGTTCGATACGGGGGAGTTTGGCTGTCTTGCGAAAGAGGAGCTCCGCTGCGGCTTCAAGACCTGGAGCGATGGCCCCGCCCAGGTATTCTCCTTTTCCGGAAACGCAGTCAAAGGTGGTGGCGGTTCCGAAGTCCACCACGATGGCCGCCCTTTTCCAGCGTCGCCACGCGGCATAGGCGTTCACCAGCCGGTCGGCTCCCACCTCCTCCGGCCGGCGCAACCTTAGTGCAAGAGGTACACTTTCCGGGGTGACCACCACCCACTCTTTTACCAACCACCGCCGGACCACCGTCTCCCACAAGCCGTCAAGCGGAGGAACCACCGAGGCAAAGGCCACTCCCTTAAGCTTCCTCACCGGAATCTCTAAAAGATCGAAAAAGCCCCGCAAGAGGAGGAGCAATTCCTCGGCCGAGATCTCGGTGCGTGTACGAAAACGGAAACTGCGTACTGGCAGGCCGTCCCGCCGGAAGATCCCACAGGCCGTAGTGGTATTACCTACATCCACACAGAGGATCAAGTCCTCGGATTTTGCAGACCCAGGCACACCCAGCCCTCCTTTTCTTGACGATAGTCCAAGACCAGTCCCCTTGCCTCCGCCACCTCCCGAATTTCAGCCTCCATAGAGGAGACAAAGCCGGAGAGGAGATAGTAGCTCGCAGTTTGAAAGGATGGTAGGCCCAAGAGATCTAAAAGGAGGCCCTTGTAAAGGTTGGCCAAGACGAGATCCGCAGAAAGGGGAAGGAGGCTCCGGAGGTCCGCCTCCAGGACCTCGGCAGAGAGACCGTTCAAGGCCAGATTTTTTCGGGTAAGGGACACACAGAGGGGATTGCGGTCCACCGCTAGCACGCGGGCCCCTAGATAGGCGGCGAGGAGGGTGAGGAGACCGCTTCCGCAGCCCAAGTCCACCACCCGCCGTCCGGCTAGCCCCTCTCGTTCTCCCCAGTCCCAAAGGGCCTGAAGCATGAGCTGTGTGGTAGGATGGGCCCCACTACCGAAGACCACCCCGGGATCGTAACGCAAAGTTGCCGGGGCCTCCTCCCAAACCGGGGCCAAGACCAGAGTCCCCACTTTAAGGCACCGTAGCCTTCGGCCTTCTCCCCAGTCTTGGTAAGGGACGGTAGCGGAAAGCTCGAAGCTCAGACCGTAATCCCGGGTCACCCTTTCCGGGAGCCCGGGCTTTTCCCGGTGGAAGAAAAGCACGGTGAGGTCTTCTTCCTCCCAGCAGCCAATGAAATCCGGATCAGGGAACTCCCGCAGGGCCGGATGGGTCCCGGAAAAGGCGTAGAGATGAAGGAGATGGTAACGGTTATAGGGAGGGCGCAGCATGGCAAAATTTGTCCCTGCGGTGGAGATAGTAGTCGCGGTGTTGGCTCGGAACTTCCCGAGCCAAGCGCAAGGCCTTTTTTTCCGTTTGGCAGGCCTTAAGGAGGAGGCCGTTTTGAAAGTAGGCTTCGGCCAGGGTATCCAGGATCTCGGGGGTGGGTTTTAGAGAGGCCGCCTTTTCCGCCAGTTTGAGGGCCCGCTGGGGGTTGCGGAGAGAGGCCTCTTTAGTAGTAAGGAGAGTCCAGGCCAAGTTGTTGAGGATCCAGGGGTCCTCTGGGGCGGCCTTAAGGGCCCTTTCGTAAAAAGACAAAGCCTCGGCGTCTTGTCCCTGGGAGACCAAGTAATCGGCAAAGGCCCGCAGGAGCTCAGGCTGGGCCTCAGCCCGGCGCAGGAGCCCCTCTTTGAGGTTGATCAGGACCCTTTCCCGGAGAGCCTGGTGCGGAAGGAGCTCCGGGGCCAAGCTCACGAAGGCTAGGGCCCCTAAAAAGAGGAAAAGATGCCGACGCAAGCGGAGATGGTGACGCCGGGCCAGTTCCGGGCGCCGAGCCACCTCCTCCAGAAATTGCAGCCTTTCTTCCAGACTGTAATGGTGCCAGCTCGGGGCCTGACGCAGCCCGGAAAGAGCGGCTACCTTCTCTAAGGCCTGCTTGAGTCCCCTGACCGAACCCTGGGCTTCAAAGGCGTGTAGATCGGCCTGGCGTTCGAATTGCCGGAGGAAATAGCCCAAAAAATAACGAAAATAAAGGATTACCGCCAAGAGGAGAAATCCTACCAAGAGGATATCCGGCCAGGAGGAAAGGGAAAGATCCCGGGAGAGGAAGATCTCCGGTCGGGGAAAAAAGGCCAGGAAAAGGAGCCAGAGGGGTTCAAGGCCTTGGTAGGCCAAGAGGAAAAAGCCCAAAAGAAAGAGAAAGAGCCAAAAGAGATGGCGGTGTTTTAGGTGGCCTACTTCGTGGGCCACCACGGCCAGTAATTCCTCCTCGGTGAGAAGAGCGGTGAGCGCGGGGGAGATCAGGAGATAGCGGAAAGGGTAAAGAAGCCCTATTACTCCAGCGGTGAGGAGCCGTCCCTCAAAGGGGAGCCAGAGGTAAATCTCTCCCACCCGCACCTTTTCTCGGGCGAGATAGGCCTCGATGTGCCGGCGCACTTCTCCCGGGGGAAGTCGGCGAGTGGGCCAGAGTTTTACAGCCAGGGTAGGGAAAAACAAAGCCACCAGAAGGAGAACCACCGGCCAGAGGAAGGCCTCCGGGGCCTGGGGAAAGGCCTTTTCCAGGAGGTCCCAGAGGGTCAGGGCCCCCAACCAGGGGATGAGGGCCGGGAGAAAAAAGCGCAATTGAGAAAGGAGATAGCGCGCCGGGGGGAGACCAGAAAGATGAGTTCGCCTTTCGAAGGGGGCGGCTACCAGCCAGCCCAGCACAAGATACTGTCCATAGAGAAAAAGGGCCCAGAGATCACCGTGAAAGACCCGGGGCAAGCGCAGGACCGCCACATCCACAAAAAAAAAGAGGAGGGCCAGCTTAGGCACCAGTCGCTGCCGGTGAAAAAAGGAAAGGGCCTCCCGGGCCCGTGAAAAAAGTCCCCAGAGGAGGGCCACCCACAGGAAATTTTTCACAAAAAAGATAAGCGGGACAGGCCAGGAGGGGGCCGGTCCGTCTGGCCAGGCCTCCCAGAGAATTAAGGCCAAAAAGAGGTAAATAACTTCGTCATAAAACACTTAAAAGAGACTCCTCAGTAAGCCCCTTTGGCGTTGGGGACTCCACCCGCTAACCCCTCACTCTACCCCCCTCACCTTTAAGCCGCCTCTTATTTTTTTCCAGAGATCCCTGCAGGACTCAGAGGTCTCTTTGCACCAAACTCCTGCCCCCGCCGCAGTCTCTTCTAAGGGGACTTCATTCCTCCGATTTTCTTTTTTCGGAGCTCGAGGAGTCTTTCCCGTGTTCTTTACCCTCTTTACGCTCCTTACGGGCGTAATCGGTGACATACCAGCCTGTGCCTTTGAGGATAAAGGAACTCTGGCTGATAAGTTTGTGGAGCCGCCCTCCGCAGGCCTCGCAGGTAGTAAGGGGCTCATCTGTAATCTTCTGCCAGACCTCCAGCTTTTTCCCGCAGCTCTCACATTCATACTCATAAATGGGCATATTTCTCACCTCCTCAGTCTCTACGGGATTTCTGCACAAACCTTCCCTTCGGGCTTCGCCTTCAGCCCCTTTTACCTCCAATTACGTTTCCTTTTAGGATCTCTTCCTTAAGTAAATACGGTCAAAGCGCTCCAGGGTCTCTGCCAACCCCGGCCAATGGGCCAAGGGACTCAGGATCTCCCGGGCCTTGGCATGTACCCGGATTTCTTCTTCCTCCCGCTTCTCCATACGCAAATGGTAAGGGACCTCATAGCGTACAAACCGCACCATATGCACCAGCTCGTGAGTAAAAATATAAAGCATGAGGGCCGGGAGAAAAGCCCGACTGCAGGGAAGGGGTCTCCCGTAAGGGAAGAAGATGCAGTAAGGTTCCGGCCCCCGGGGCCGCTGCCCCCGCACCAAAACCGCCAGGGCCTCCTCGGGAAAGGGCCATCCCTCTCGTAGGAACCGGGCCTCGTACTGCAGAGACCGCAGAAGTCGGGAAGAAAGACCGTAGTGTTCAAAGACCAACTCTTCAGCCAAGGCCGAGGTCTCGGCCAAGATATGGGGGCAGGGTAGCAAGCGCCCCCTCCGCCCTAAAGGTCTCCCCGCGGATAGGACCCAAGCCATTCCAGGTGCAGACAATGCCGGCGCACTTCTTCCAAGCAATCTGAGAGTCTGGGGTCTTCAAGGTGGCCTTCGCAGTCTAGGAAAAAGAGGTATCTCCAGGGCTCACTTTTGGCTGGACGGCTTTCGATTTTGGTGAGGTTGATACGGCGTTCGGCAAAGGCCCGAAGGACCTCGTAGAGGGCCCCAGGGCGGTCCGAAACGCTGAAAAAGAGAGAAGTCTTGTCGCGGCCACTGGGGGAGGGAACCTCTTTGCCAATCACCCAGAAGCGGGTGACATTGCCCCGGTAATCTTCGATGTGTTTGGCCACCACCTGGAGATGATAGGTGCGGGAGGCCAGAGGACTAGCCACCGCAGCCACGGAGGGATCCACCGCGGCCCAGCGGGCCGCCAGTGCCGTGGAAGCCACCTCCTCTACCGCGACCGAGGGGAGGTTCTTGCGGAGCCAGCGCCGACACTGGGCCAAGGCATGAGGATGGGAAAGGACCTTCCTAATGTCCTCCTTGCGCCCGGTCTGGTTGAGGAGATGGTGAGTAATGGGGACATAGACCTCCCCGCAGACCTTGACCCGGTACTGCGAGACGGCGTCCAGGGTCACGGAGACCGTTCCTTCGATGGAATTTTCTACCGGGGCCACGCCAAAGCGGACCCGCTCGCTTTCCACCTCCTCGAACACATCGAGCACCGACTCCACCGGCACATACTCGGTGCTGTGTCCGAAAAATTCGAGGGCCGCCATGTGACTGAAAGTGGCCTCGGGTCCTAAATAGGCCACCCGGGTGGGCTCTTGGGCCTGGCGACAGGCGTTAATGATCTCCAAGATCACCGCTCGCAGGGAATTCTCGGGAAAAAGGCCCCGATTGAGCTCCAGAAGCCGGTGGACCACTTCCCTTTCCCGAGAAAGATCCAGGGCCCCTCGCCCCTCCCGGCGCTTAATCTCCCCAATGGTCTGGGCCAACTGAAAACGCCGGTGGAGAAGTTGGAGGAGCTCTCGATCCAGCTGATCTATTTCTTGGCGGAGCTCTTTTAGCTTGCCCATGGAAGATTTACCTTGAGGGCTTGGCTCCCAACCCTTTTGCCTCCATTTACGCTTTAGCTTATTCACGGAGGCCAGGGACGACAACCCCGGGCCGGGCAGTAACCCGCATAGAAGGCTTCACGCAGGGAATGAAAGATAATCTTTCGGCGGATATGCCGGGCGTGGGGGCACTGAGGTCGGTGGAAGCGCCGGGAGGCCCGGTTACCCACATAGTAAGGTTCGGTGTCTTGAAGACTGCCGAAGAGGCCTTTTCCCTGGGCTAGAGCCCGGCGTTGGGCTGCGAGTAGCCGCTTTCGGTAACGGCTGGCCCCGGGGTAATAGCAGGCCAAGGCTAGCCCCTGAGAGACCAGCACCTCGGAGACCAAGCGACCATCGGGAAGAATAAGGTAGCCTAAAAGGCGTCCGTAGCGATCTCGGGGGCGAGCTGCCGGCTCAAAGCGTAACCGGCGTCCCTCTACCAGCCGCCGGTTAAGGAGCCAAGCCTGGCGGGCAAAGGGTTCCGGCCCGTTCTCCCCGTAAAGTTCCGGGGCGTTGATTCCCGCATAACGCAACCGCCGCCCATCGGAAAGGACCACCGTGTCTCCATCGATGGCCCGGACCACCGTAACCTCCGTGGCCCAGGCCGAGACCGTAAAGAACCACCCGCAAAAAAGAAAGACTAAAATTCTCTTCAATTTACCGAGCATTTTCGAAATACCTGAGACCTTTTAGAGAGCCCCCTTATGTTGGAGACTTTGCCCTTAAACTTTTTTCTCTTTTTAGAGACCTCTAACTTTTGCAGGGGTTTCCTCTAGTTTTAGGCTTACTACCTTGGAGATCCCCTCTTCTTCCATGGTAACCCCGAAAAGGGCGTCGGCTACCTCCATCACCCTCGGGTTATGGGTGACCAGGATCACTTGAGAGCGCTCTTTGAGCCTCTGTAACAGGGCGTTGAAACGCAGGGTGTTGGCCTCGTCCAGAGAGGCTTCCACCTCGTCCAAAATGCAGAAAGGTCCGGGTTTTACCAGATAAAAGGCGAAAAGCACCGCCAGGGCGCAGAGGGCCTTCTCGCCTCCAGAAAGCATGGTGAGGTGTTTTACAGGTTTTCCCGGGAGCTTCACCCGCAGGTCCAACCCAGCGGAAAGAGGATCGCCCGAGTGGGTAAGATAGAGTTCGGCTTGTCCCCCTTCAAAGAGGAGGGGGAAGACCTCCTTCAGACGGTTGTTAGCGGCCTGTAAGGCCTCTTTCAAGAGCCGGCGGCTTTCGGCGTCTAGCCTCTCCAGGGCCTTTTCCAGGTCTGCTAGCGCCGCAAGGAGTTCCTTCTGTCTTTCAGTGAGAAAGTTCCAGCGTTCCTCCACCCGATGAAGTTCTTCCTCGGCGGCAAGATTCACCGGAGGGAACGCGGCAAGTTTCTCCCTTATCTCCCTCAGGGCTTCCTCCACCCGGGAAAGATTCTTCTCCGCCGGAGGTTCTTGGGCCAGGAAGGTCTCCAGGTTCATCTCGTGGACCTCCTGGGCCTCCTTCCGCAGGTGTTCCAAGGTCATCTCCGCTTCTAGGCGGTCGATCTCCAGTTTGTGTTTCCGCTCCTGCAGGCGTTCCTTTTCCCGGCTGCGGGCCTTCTCCTCCTCTTCCTGCTGCCGCAGAAAATCCTGGAGTTCGGTGTAGCGTTTTTTGAGGTTCTCCAGCTCCTTGAGTTTTTTCTTTAAGTCCTCTTCCAGCCCGCGGCGCTCGGCTTGAACCTTTTGCAGGGTTTCGCGTACAAAACGCCATTCCTCGGAGAGAAGGTTTTTCCGCTGAGAGGCCCTTTCCTGTCTCTCCCGGGCCCGGGAAAGGGCGACTTCCAATTCCTTCTGCCGCTCCTGCAGGATCTTGAGGCGTCCGGAAAGTTCAGCTACTTCCCGGGCCCTCTCTTCTAAACTCCGGCCTTCCTTCTGCACCTCCTGTCTCAGATGGGAAAGGGCCTCACGCCTCGGGGCTTCTTGGGAAAGAAGCTCCTCCAGTTTTTCTCGGAGGACCGCGATTTCTTTCTCCTTAAGGGCCATCTCTTTTTGGGCCTCTTCTTTCCGGCAGCGGATTTCCCCTTTCTCGCGCTGCAGAAAGGTCGCTTCCTGGCGGAGACGTTCCAGGGCTTTTTGCGCTTGGGAAAGGCTTCTGGCTAAATCGCGGGCCTCCCTTTCTCGTTTTTGTATCTCGCGGACGCGGGCTTCTCCCTCCCTTTGAAGCTCATTGATTCTTTCCCGAAGCTCTTCTTTCTTTTCTGCGAGTTCGGTCATCTTAGAAGAAAGGGTCGCCAGAAGGGAAGAAATCTCTCTTAAGCGGTCTTTTATCTCCAGAACCCCGGGACCGCTCTTCTTTTGAGCTTTCAGAAAACCTGGAGGTTCGAAAATAAGCTCTTTTTCCGGGAAAATTACTGGATTTTTCGGGAGATGTTCCCATAAAATCCGCGGATGATCCGCCTCTTTCACGCTTTGCAGGAGCTCTTGCAGCCCCCGGAGGGTTTCTGGGGTGGCCACGAAGACCCCGGAGAGCTCTTGGACTCTGGCCAGGAGCTGGAGCTCTTGGGGATCTTCGATCACGGGAAAGGTCAAGCGTTCTGCCAGAAGGGCCTCGGCCCAGGTGCGGCTTTCTGGAGAAAGGGGCAGGAGATCCGCCAGCACCCGCAGACCTCCCCTTTTACAGAGGTCGCGGAGATCTGCGGGGAAAAGGCGGAGGATCGCAGCCTCCAGGGCCTCCTTTTCTTTCAGGAGGGCTTGTCTTTCGTGTTTTAAGCTCTGTCCCTCCTCTTCCAGGATTCGGAGCTGGGCTTCGAGCTCCTTTTGGATCCTGAGCCGGGACTCAATTTCTTTAGAAAGGGCCGCACGTTGAGACTCCACCCAGGCGAGCCTTTCGGTAAGCTCCGTCGTCTCTTGAAGCAGCTTCTCTCTTTGTTGCACCAGCCGGGAGGCCTTTTCCTTCAGGTCCTTTTCTTTACTCGCCAGAAAGGCCACCTCTTGATGAAGCCTTTTCCGTTCCGCCTCGGCAAAACGCAGTTTTTCTTGAAGGGAGAGGATACGGGCTTCAGCTTCGCGGAGGATTTTTTCTTCCTCCTGGAGTCTTTTTTGTAGGGTCTGATAGTTTCGCTGGCTCTCTTCCTGCTGGGCCCTTTTCTCTTTCAAGGTCTGGGAGAGGGCCTCCCTTTCGCGAATCAGATTCTTTTTTTGGACCTCCAGCCTTTGGATTTCTTCAGTCAGGGTCTCCTCCCGGGTCTTTTCCCTTTCCAGCTCCCGGGAAAGCTGGCCTTCTTCCTGATAGAGGGTCCGCAACTTACGGGAAAGCTCCTCCCGCTTTTTTTCCTTTTCCCGCAGCTCTTCTTCCTTCTCCCGCAGCCTTCTTTTCAGGAGATGGGTCTCCGTAAGGGCCCTTTGGTACCCTGGGCGGTGACTTTTTTCTTCCTTTTCCAAAAGGGTTATTTTCGCCACTATTTTCTGGAGCTGGTCCTCGGCCTTTTCTTTAGCCTTCTGCGCCCGGAGATAGAGAATGGCCAGCCGGGTCAGGGCCAGGCGCTGAAATTCCTCTCGAAGCTTTCGATACTCTCGGGCCAGCTGGGCCTGTTCTTGAAGTTCTTGCCTGCGGGTGTTGAGCTCGGCCAGCAGGTCCTCTACCCGCGTCAGGTTTTCTCGAGTATGTTCCAGATTGCGCCGGGCTTCCTCTCTGCGGACACGGTAGCGCGAGATCCCGGCCAGCTCTTCCAGGAAAAAGCGTCTTTCTTCGGGGCTCCATTCCAAGAACCTTCCTACCTCTCCCTGATCAATGAGTCCATAACCCCGGGGATGCACCCCGGTGTCCAGAAAGAGGTAATGGATGTCTTTGAGCCGGCAGGCCCGGTGGTTGAGCAGGAATTCCGACTCCCCTGAGCGGTAGAGTCTGCGGGCCACCACGATCTCCGGAAGATCGCGCAAGCCTTCTGGGGCCTGTCCATCGTTTTCCAGGACCAGGCGCACCTCGGCAAACCCCGGAGCCTCTCCATGATCTCCGGCAAAAAGGAGGTCCTCCGCGGAACGCACCCGCAACTTTTTAAGACTTTGTTCCCCCAAGACCCACCGCAAGGCATCCACGATGTTGCTCTTGCCGCTGCCGTTAGGGCCTACTATGGCCGAAATACCTGGAGGAAAGGGCAGGACTACCCGGTAAGGAAAAGACTTGAATCCGTATATTTCTAGCCGCTTAATGCGCATATCTTCAAGAATTTCTATTTTACCGGAACTTTTGCAAAAGTCAGAGCCTCAAGCTTGGAGGGGTGTAGGAGGCGAAGCCCTTTGTACAGTACATCACTGTGACCGGGTTCAGTATTTATTCGGCATACAGAGCGACTAACGGAGGCAGAGATAGAGGGTTCGGTGAGGATTTTAGAGGCTGTCCCGCAAACCTACAAGTAATCACAGCAACCGCTAAATTTTGTGTTTGTCAAATAGAATTAGTCCACATATAGTATGGCAAGGTCTCAATTCTAGCTTGCGGGACAACCTTTTTTGTGTCTTCCAGCTGGGTAGAGAAATAAGGGAGACCTTTCGCCATATTAGGGCTTCCTTGGGGAACCTTTTTCTTCTAAAATATCTTGTAAATTTCATGACCTGAATAAAAATGGGGGAGGAATCTGCTATCCTCTTTCGCCTTTTAAAC
>QOAM01000089.1 GCA_003978075.1 Thermodesulfatator sp.
ATTACCCTTAAAAGGTGGGCTGTCCTGTTAACGTTATCGTTCACGCCAGTTTCCCCGCACCAGACGATTAGGCCCGCCAGGGTTTTCGTAACGGCTTCCAGCGTGTACCATACGTCGTCTTTGTCGTGAAGCTTCAGGGTGACTTCCACCATCTCCGCCCTCCTTTTTTAGATTTTTTCTACCGCCCCTCGGAGGACCGAGGGGTTCAAGTGTGCGTAGCGCATGGTCATGTTCACCGACTTATGGCCTAGGAGGGCCTGTATTTCCAAGATTGGAACTCCTGCCATGGCCAACCAGCTGGCAAAAGTATGCCTCAAGTCGTGAATCCTTATGCTGGTCGGGAGTCCTGCTTTTTTGAGGGCTTGTTTGAAGGCCCGGCGAAACTCGCTATCTGAATGCCTAAAAATCCTTTCCTCCCTTACGGGGCCTGAGCCGTTCCAGGTCTTTGCCCGATGTTGAAGGATCTTCAGGGCTTCGGGATGGAGGGGGATTCCGTAGCCGTGTCTGCCCTTGGTTCTCATTGCGCGAACCAAGAGGACTCCGGTCTCCAGGTTCACGTCTCCCCAGAGGAGACGAAGGGCGTCTCCTAATCTCAGACCGGTGTAGGTCAAGAAAACTAAAAGGTCACGGTATATAGGATTTATAGCCTTTTGGAGTCGTCCGAATTCTTCTTTTGTTAGATAGGTCCACCGGTCCGAATTATTCTCTTTGAGGCTTCCCAGGCCCTGGAGAGGATTCTTCTCGATGTAGCCCCACCGGACGGCCAGGCTTAAAAGGTGTCTGATGATGGACATTTCTCGATTTACGGTGGAGGGTCTAACTCCTTCCCGGAGCCTTTTCATCCTGTATTCCTCGGCTGTTTTGAGATCGATCTCTGATAGTGGGCGAGGCCCCCAGAAATGCCGAAGATGTTTTTCCCACCGATGGAGCTTGGTTTGAGGATCCCTATTCATTTTGAGGCACCAGGCGTAGTAACGAGGCCAGATGTCCTCTACGGTTACGGAAGCGGGGTCGGTTTTCTTGAGAAGTTTATTTCGGATTTTTTCTCTTTTGACCTCAAGTTCGTGAGCTTCAGCGGCCTTCCGATCCGGGCCGATTCTTCTTACGTATGTTCGGTCCGGGAAGCGAAGGTAGACCCACCAGACGATGTGAGGCCCTTTGAGGCTGGTCCCGCAATGTTTGCACCGGTCGGCCTTGCTGGTCCATTTTCGATGGCATTTAGGGCATTCTTTTCTCAGGGCCACCTTTTTGCCTCCCTGGGGATTTTTTTAGGAAAGGTAGCCCCGAGATGTCAAAACCTATCAGGAGTTATCAGAAGTGATTACCAGGATGCGGAATGAGGACCAAAAATGAGAACCAAGTTTTGGGGTGTCTAGAAACCCTTGATTTTACTGGGCCGCCCAGGACTCGAACCTGGAACCTATGGATTAAGAGTCCATTGCTCTACCAAATTGAGCTAGCGGCCCACCGTCTCTAAATTAACACTACCCCCAAGACTGTCAAGCAAAATATTTTCGGATGGCCTCCACGAGCCCAGGGATGGTGTATTCCCGAGCCTCGATGTGGGGAGGATGGCCCAACTCCCGCAGGGTGGCGCTAGTGACAGGACCGATGGAGGCCAAAAGTACCTCCTCCGGAAGCTCTCGATCTCCTAAGAGCCTGAAAAAGTTTCGGGCCGTAGAAGAGCTGGTAAAAGTCACCAGATCTATCCCCCGGGAAAGGGCTTCTTCTAGCAACTTCCGCGATTCCTCGGGAAGCACCGTGCGATAAGCCGGAACCACCTCCACCTCCGCCCCCATCTTGCGCAGACTTTCCGGGAGAATCTCCCGGGCCTCCTCCGCTCGAGGAAGAAGAATCTTTTTTCCACGCAGATCCTCGCGGGAAAAGGCCTCGATTAGCCCTTCGGCCCGATATTCTCGGGGTAAGAGATCCGGAAAAAGCCCTATCTCCCTCAAGGCCTTCCCGGTGGCCGCTCCGATCACCGCAAGCCGTACCTGAGCAAGGGCCCGGACATCCTTCCTCAGGGCGAAAAGCCTTTCCCGGAAAAAACGCACCGCGTTCTGAGAGGTAAAAATCAGCCAATCGAACTTTTCCAGACATTTGAGGGCTTGGTCCAGGGGCTTAAAACTTTCCGGGGGGACGATCTTGATAGTAGGGATCTCAAGCACCTCGGCCCCCAAAGCCTCCAGGGCCTCGGTGAGGCGGCTAGCCTGTTCCCGGGTGCGGGTTACCATCACCCGGCGACCGAAAAGGGGGCGGTTATCAAACCAGCGAAATTTCTCCCGCAGACGGGCCACCTCTCCCACCAGGATAATGGCCGGGGCCGAAAGGCCGGCCCGCTGCACCTCCTCCACGATGGTGGAAAGAGTACCGGTGGCCACCCGCTGGCGAGGAGTGGCCCCCCACTGGACTACAGCCACCGGAGTCTCCGGAGCGCGACCGTAGCGCAGGAGATTTTCGCAGATCCGGGGAAGATTTTTCATCCCCATGAGAAAGATCAGGGTGCCGATACGGGAAAGGGCCTCCCAATCGATGGCCGACTCCTTCTTGCCCTCGGCCTCGTGACCGGTTACTAAAGCCAGAGTGGAGGTGAAACGGCGGTGGGTCACCGGGATTCCGGCGTAAGCCGGGGCCGCAAAGGCCGAGGTCACCCCCGGGACCACCTCAAAGGGGATGTCGTGCTCAAGTAAGGCCTCGATCTCCTCCCCGCCTCGTCCGAAGACAAAAGGATCCCCTCCCTTGAGACGGACCACCGTTTTCCCTTCTAAGGCCTTTTCTACCAAGAGACGATTAATGCCCTCCTGGGAGAGGGTATGGTGGCCGCCCTTCTTGCCCACATAGATCTTTTCCGCGCTCTCCGGGACATGAGAAAGAAGACGAGGATTGGCCAGATAGTCGTAGATAACTACCTGAGCCCGGGAAAGCGCCTTAAGACCTTTCAGAGTGATGAGTCCCGGATCCCCTGGACCGGCCCCTACCAGATAAACCTTTCCTTTTTTCACGAAAGAAGCTCCGCGAGAATTTGTTCTCCCCCCTGGGAGAGGAGATCTTCAGCTAGGGTCCTTCCTAGGGTTTCGGCCTTCCGGGGATCTCCCTCCCGTACGGCACGATAAAAGCGCCGTCCCTCGGGATCAGCGATAAATCCCCAAATCTCTAAAAGACCGTTCCTGAGCCGAGCGTGGGCCGCAAGAGGTACCTGGCAGCCTCCTTCCAGGCGCCGCAAAAAGGCCCTTTCAGCCCGGGCACAAAGGGAGGTCTCTTCGTGGTTGAGAGGTGCTAGGAGACCTGCAAGGTCTTTATCCCCCTCCCGGGCCTCCACCGCCAGGATTCCCTGCCCCACCGCCGGCAAAAACTCCTCCACCGGAAGCGGGGTTCGCTCTACACTCACCCCTAGACGGCGAAGCCCGGCCTCAGCTAAAAGGATAGCCTCGTATTGCCCTTCGAAGAGCTTGCGCAAGCGGGTATCCACATTCCCGCGCAAGGGGAGTATTTCAAGATCCGGACGCCGATGGCGCAACTGAGCCGCCCGGCGTAGACTACTGGTACCCACCCGGGCCCCGTGCGGAAGATCTGCAAGCCCTCCGTCTACCCGGCTCACCAAGGTATCCCGCGGATCTTCCCGCGGAGGAAAGGCCGCAAGATAGAGGCCCTCCGGAAGCTCCGAAGGCACGTCCTTCAGACTGTGCACGGCAAAGTCTATGTCTCTCCGGAGAAGGGCCTCCTCGATCTCTTTCACGAAAAGGCCCTTACCCCCGATACGGGCCAGAGGAACATCCTGGATCTTATCTCCCTTGGTCTTAAGGATTACCGTCTCGAAATGAACTTCTGGAAAGTACTCCTTAAGGCGGGAAAGAACCCACTCCGTCTGTCTTAGGGCCAGTTTGCTTCCGCGGGTACCGACCCGGAAGACCTTTTTCATTAATGGCAGGTGCTACAGGTCCCGCCGCTACAGCCGCTGCAACCGCCAGAAGGCCCGGAGGAGCCTACGAAGCGGCTTCCGCTCTTAAACCCGAAGGCAGACATAAGCCGCCGCACCCGTTCGCTTCCACACTTGCGACACTTCACACCTTCTATGGAACCGAAAACCAGTTCCTCGAAGGTCTCCCCGCAGGCCTCGCACTCGAACTCATAAATAGGCATCCTCGCCCTCCCACATCTCTACCACCGCCCCATAGAGGAGCGGGATGAGGATCTCGTGATGACCGGTAATACTATAACCCTTCCCGCCGGAAAGGGTAGGTCGGTGAACCACATTCGTAAGCGGCCGATAGTGCCGAATAAAGTCCAGATTGGCGGTCACGAAACGCTCCACCCGATAGCCTAGATTGCGCACCGCAGAAAGGGCCTTAAGGAAGACCTCCGGGAGAATGACCGCCGAGCCGGAAAGGATAAAGACCCCCCCTTCAAGCTCTGAGATCAGACGGCAAAAGATCTGAAAATCAAGGTAGGTAGCCTGGCCGATGGCCGCTCCATCAGCCGAAGGATGAATATGCACAATGTCGGTGCCCAAGGCTACATGCACGGTGAGCGGTACCCCGAGCTCGTAGGCCCGGGCGAAGAGACTGAGGTGCTTGTAAGGAAAATCCGACTCGGCCAGGAGTTTCCCCAGGGCCCGACCCAGGCCTCCTTCTTGGCCCCCCTGACGAGCGGCCTCATTAAGGAGTTCTCCGGTCTCCCGGGCAGCCCCAAAGCTTCCGTCGCGCAAGGCCTGAGCCACGTCCTCAGAGGTGTTCCCGCACATGGCCAGTTCCGCATCGTGCACCATAGAGGCCCCGTTAGTGGAAAGGGCGGTGATAAGCCCCCTTTCCATAAGCTCCAGGAGATAAGGGGAGGCCCCTACCTTGATCACATGGGCCCCGAAAGCCCAGATCACCGGACGACCTGCCTTGCGGGCCCGAACTATCTCCCGGGCCAAATCCAGAAGATCCCGGGCTGCAAGCTCCCGGGGAAGACTTTTTAAAAATTCACGAAAGGTGGCCCCGGGGCCCAAGGGGCGGCCCAGTTTCTCCACAGAAACCTTACTCGGGCGTTCGAAAAGGCTATAGGTGCGCAGGCCCTTAAAAGAGAGGGGCTCAGGAGGTTTCCCCAAAACAGGCCTCCTCAAGGAGCTCGGCAAAGGTATGCAAAAAAAGGAGATGGCCCTCTTGGATACGCGGGGTCTCCCGAGAAGGTACGAGGAGCACCAGGTCGCAGACCTCGGGGAGCCTTCCCCCGTCACCCCCTCCCAGGCCCACGGTGTAGAGACCGAGCTCACGGGCCCGGGAAAGGGCCCGAATCACGTTGGCCGAGCGGCCGCTGGTGCTGATCCCCAAGGCCACATCCCCAGGACGGCCCAGGGCCTCGATCTGCTTGACAAAAACAAGCTCAAAGGAGTAGTCGTTTCCTACGGCGGTGAGGATGGAGGTGTCGGTGGTCAGAGCCAGGGCCGGAAGGGGGGACCGCTCCCGCTGAAAACGGTTGACCAGTTCTGCAGCCAGGTGCTGGGCGTCGGCCGCGCTTCCCCCGTTTCCGAAAATAAGCAGTTTCCCTCCTCGAGCAAAACACTCCCGAGTAGTAGTTACCAAGGAGAGAATTTTTTCGGCTTCCCTTTCTATAAAGGCCCGGGTGGCCTGGTGAGAGGCCTCGAGGATCCGGGCTAAGCGTTCCCTCATCTTCCCCTCCTCCAGAGAAGATCACGCAGGTGATAAAAGATAAGCCCCAGATACTCGTGCACGGCCTCGTCGGTGATTTCCAGATACACCGGATCCGGCAGGAGGTAAAGAACATGAAAGGGCCGAAAACGGCTCTGATGAGAGAGATACACCGCCGGATAGGGAATAGGCTCAAGGCCTGCCCTCCGAAAGAGATAAAGGGTCCGCCGGAGATGATGGGCGCTAGTAATAATTACAAAGCGCTTTCGGGAAAGTTTAGTTTTTAAGGCCTCCACACTGGAAATGGTATCCCGAGGGGTGTCTAGAAATTCTGCCTCCACCCCGAATTCCCGGGAAAGTTCTGCCAGATAAACACTTCCCGGTCCCTCCCAAGATCCACCCACCACCAAAAGGTGTGCCTTGGGAAGGGCCTTCTTGAGCCTCACGGCTGCAAGCCAGCGGGCCAGAGTCTCTCTGCTAAAACGTTCTTCGAGATAGAGCCCGGGGGCCCCGTAAATGCGCGCCGGGAGGACTACCAGATAGTCCACCCCCCGCAGGGTCTCTATCGGAGGACGCTCTAAGCCCGCCTCCAGCGGCTGCAACAGAAAATAGGGCAGGAAGGGGGTGCTGGCCAGGTAATAAAGAAAAAGGGCCATGAAAAGAAAGGCCCGGCGCCGTCCCCGCCGTTTTCCCCAAAGGGCATAAACGCTCACCCCTAAAAGGAGGAGAAAGACCAGACCAGAGGGATAAAGGAGATAAAGAAAGATCTTTTTGAGAAGAAAACCGATAGGCATTCTAAAAAATTTGGCGGGGCTGACGGGACTTGAACCCGCGACCTCCGGCGTGACAGGCCGGCGTTCTAACCGTGCTGAACTACAGCCCCGCCGGCGGTTCTATCTTAAACCCTTTTCCTGGTGGGCGGAAGAGGATTTGAACCTCTGACCCCCGGCTTGTAAGGCCGATGCTCTCCCTCTGAGCTATCCGCCCGCCACCAGGGAAATTACCCTATCCTTCCCCTCCTGTCAATAAGAGCCTCTATCCTTTGCAAGGCTCTCAATGAGGACGGATCTCCTCCGCCTCTCGCTCCTTTACCAGGGCCCAGATGTCCAGCGGAGGTACGTCCTGAAAGAGTCTTTCGGGATCCTCCAGCACTAAGGCCGCCTTGAGCACTTCGTCCATGTGTTCCACGGTCAGGATGCGCAACCCCTTGAGGACCTTGGGAGGGATCTCCCGCAGGTCTTTTTCGTTCTCCTGGGGAAGGATGACCGTTTCAATGTTACCTCGCTTGGCCGCCAGCAACTTCTCCTTGAGCCCTCCCACCGGAAGCACCCGCCCTCTCAAGGTGATCTCCCCGGTCATGGCCACGGTGTTCTTGACCGGGATCTTGAGAAGCGCCGAGACGATGGCCGTAGCGATGGTGATCCCGGCACTCGGGCCATCCTTAGGTATGGCCCCCTCCGGCACATGGACATGGATATCGATCTTCTGATAAAAGTCCCAAGGAAGCCCTAATTGGTGGGCCCGGGAACGCACATAACTCATGGCCGCCTGGACCGACTCCTGCATGACCTCCCCTAGCTTTCCCGTAATGTGAAGCTGGCCCTTCCCAGGCATGATCACCGCCTCGATCTGGAGGAGAGAGCCCCCGGTCTCCGTCCAAGCCATTCCTGTGGCCATACCCACCTCGGGTTTGCCCTCTGCCACCCCATAGCGGTAACGGGGTACCCCAAGGAACTTGTGGAGCCGGCGCACCGTAACCGTGAAGGGACGGAAAGCCTTGGGATCCTTGGCCACTTCCTTGGCAATCTTGCGGCAAATGGTGGCTAGCTCCCTCTCCAGGTTGCGCACCCCGGCCTCACGCGTGTAGCGCCGAATGATCTCTAGAAGGGTCTTGTCCGGTAAAGGAACCTGCTCTGGAGCTAGACCGTGGGCCTCGAGCTGTCGCGGAAGGAGATAGTGCTTGGCAATCTCCAGCTTCTCCTCCTCGGTGTAGCCCGGGATCTCGATGATCTCCATGCGATCGAGAAGCGGGGCCGGGATAGTATGAAGCGCGTTGGCCGTGGTGATGAAAAAGACCTGGGAGAGATTGTAGTCCAACTCTAGGTAATGGTCTTGAAAGGCGTGATTCTGTTCCGGATCGAGCACCTCCAGAAGGGCCGCCGCTGGGTCTCCGCGGAAGTCCACCCCGATTTTATCCACCTCGTCCAGACAGAAGACGGGATTGATGGTCCCGGCCTTACGCATACCCTGAATGATCTTCCCGGGCAGGGCCCCGATGTAGGTCCGCCGGTGCCCCCGGATCTCGGCCTCGTCCCTCACCCCACCCAGAGACATGCGCACGAAGTTTCGTCCCAGGGCCCGGGCCACCGAACGGGCCAGCGAGGTCTTGCCCACCCCCGGCGGCCCCACCAGACAAAGGATAGGGCCTTTAATCTTCTTAGAAAGTTTCTGGACCGCCAGGTGCTCCAAGATGCGCTGCTTGGGTTTTTCCAGCCCAAAGTGATCCTCATTCAGGATGCGTTCGGCTTCCTCGAGATCTAGCTTGTCCCGAGTCTTCTCATACCAGGGCAGGGCCAGGATCCAGTCGATATAGTTGCGCACCACCGTGGCCTCGGCGCTCATGGGAGACATCATGGAAAGTTTTTTGAACTCGCGCCGAACTACCGCCGCGGCCTCCTTGGGCAGACGCTTCTTCTTGATCCGGCGTTCCAGATCTGCCAGATCGCTTCGACCGTCCTCCCGCTCGCCCAGCTCCTTCTGGATGGCCTTCATCTGCTCGTTGAGGTAATAGTCGCGCTGGCTCTTTTCCATCTGCTTCTTGACCCGCTCCTTGATGCGCTGCTCCACTCGGGCCACCTCGATCTCTCCCCGCAAATAGCCATAAACCAGCTCCAAGCGCTTACGCACGCTGATAAGCTCCAGGAGACGCTGCTTTTGGGCTAGCTTGAGATTCAGAATAGTAGCCACCTGGTCGGCCAACTTGGCCGGCTCGTGGATCTTGAGAATGTTCTGGACCAGGTCTGCCGAGAGCTTCTTATTGATCTGGCTATATTCCTGAAAGGCCTCGTGGGTGAGCTTCACTAGGGCCTCCAGCTCCGGCCCGGCCTCGATGACCTCGGTCTTGGGTTCCACCTCCACCACGAAGAACTCGTAATCCGGAACGAAACGCACGATGCGCCCGCGCTGCTTGCCCTCTACCAGGGCCTTGATGGTCCCGTCGGGAAGACGCAGGACCTGCACCACCTGCCCGATGGTCCCCACCCGGTAAATGTCGCCTTCCGTAGGCTCATCCAACTGGGCATCTTTCTGGGCCGCGAGAAAGATCTCTTTTCCCGTGGAAAGGGCGTGCTCGATGGCTAGGATGCTCTTTTCCCGGCCGATAAAAAGCGGCACCAGAGAATTGGGGTAAAGGACGATATCCCTTAAGGGTAGAAGGGGTAATCTCAAAAGTCCTTGCCGTTCGATACTCATAACCCTCCTTCGGCCTTGGGCCTTCGTTTTTCTTAGGCCTCTTGGGCCTTTTTCTCATAAATTAAAATCGGCTTTTCCCGACGCAAGATGACCTCCTCGGTCACTACACACTCTTTAACCCCCTGGAGGGAGGGGAGTTCATACATCACCTCCACCATGGCCTCCTCCAGGATGGCCCGCAAACCCCGGGCCCCGGTCTTGCGCCGCTGGGCCTCCCGGGCCACGGCCCTTAAGGCCCCCTCCGTAAAGCGCAGGGTCACCCCGTCCATTTCGAAGAGCTTCTTGTATTGCTTGACCAAGGCGTTTTTGGGCTCGGTGAGGATCTTCACCATCTCTTCTTCCGTAAGCTCGTCCAGGGTGGCTACCACCGGGATACGCCCCACAAATTCCGGGATCATACCGTACTTGATGAGATCCTCCGGCTGCACCTGGGCCAAGATTTCCCCCACAGACATATCCTTGACCCGCTTGATCTCCGCTCCGAAACCCAGACCACTCTTTCCCAACCGCTGGCGAATAATGTCCTCCAGCCCCACAAAGGCCCCTCCGCAGATGAAAAGAATGTCCGTGGTGTCCATGCGGATGTATTCCTGCTGAGGGTGCTTGCGTCCACCCTTCGGGGGAATGTTGGCCACGGTCCCTTCCAGGATCTTGAGCAAGGCCTGCTGGACCCCTTCTCCAGAGACATCCCGGGTGATGGAAGGGCTTTCGGTCTTGCGGGCGATCTTGTCGATCTCGTCGATGTAGACGATGCCTCGCTGGGCCAGCTCCACGTCGAAGTCCGCAGCCTGGAGGAGGTTAAGGAGGATGTTCTCTACATCTTCCCCCACGTAACCGGCTTCGGTAAGAGTGGTGGCGTCAGCAATAGTGAAAGGGACGTTCAAAAATTTAGCCAAGGTCTGAGCCAGCAGGGTCTTTCCACAACCGGTAGGACCAATAAGAAGGATGTTGCTTTTCTGAAGCTCGACCTCTTTTAAGGCCTCGGCACTCTCGATTCGCTTGAAGTGGTTGTGGACCGCTACGGCCAGGATCTTCTTGGCCCGCTCCTGCCCCACTACATATTGATCAAGAAAGGCCTTGATTTCCGAAGGCTTGGGGATCTGTTTCAGTCTTTCCTCGGTGATCTCCTTTTCGTAATCCTCGGCAATGATTTGGTTGCAGAGTTCCACACATTCGTCGCAGATATAGACCGATGGTCCCGCAATGAGTTTGCGGACCTCCTGCTGACTCTTTCCACAAAAGGAACAGTGGAGTTCCATTTCACCGTGGGACCGTCTCATACCTTCCCCTCTTTTTCTTTCTTCTGAGCCTCCCGCGGCTCGATAATCTTATCTATGATACCATATTCTCGGGCCTCTTCACCGGACATATAGAAGTCCCTTTCCGTGTCCTGGCGGATGCGTTCCACGGCCTGGCCGGTATGGCGGGCCAAGATCTCGTTCAGGATCTCGCGCAACCTCAAGATCTCCCGGGCCTGGATGTCCACATCCGTGGCCTGTCCCTGAAAGGCCCCTATGGGCTGGTGGAGTAGGATCCGGGAGTGCGGAAGGGCGTAGCGCTTGCCCCGCGTGCCCGCAGCCAGAAGCACCGCGGCCATGCTCGCCGCCTGCCCCATGCAAATGGTGCAGATGTCCGGCTTCACATACTGCATGGTATCGTAGATGGCCAGCCCCGCGGTTACCATCCCTCCGGGAGAGTTGATATAAAGCATGATGTCCCGCTCTGGATCTTCGGCCTCCAAGAAGAGGAGCTGGGCAATCACTAGATTGGCTAGATAGTCGTCGATGGGACCTCCGATGAAAACGATGCGCTCCTTAAGGAGGCGGGAATAGATATCGTAGGCCCGCTCCCCCCGGCCGGTCTGTTCGATAACGATGGGAATTAGGGGCATAGCCTACTCCTTCTCCTGGATCCGGGCCTGAGAGACTAGAAACTCTAAGGTTTTTTCCGCAAGGAGTTTGGGCACCATGTAAGTCATGATCACCTGTCGGGCCTCCTCTAACCGCCCCCCTGAGGCCCGAGCCATCTCCTGGGCCTTCTTTTCCAATTCTTCTTGGGTGAGGGTGATACCCTCTTGCTCGGCGATCTTTTCCAGCAGGAATTCCTCGCGGGCCTGTCTTTCAGCCACCGGACGCAGGCGCTTCTTCAGCCGTTCCACGGAGATGCCCGCACTCTCAAAGGTATGTCCCTTCTGCTGGAGGTCCTGCTCGATTCCTTCGATCATCTGGGCCAGTTTGAACTCCACATAGCGCTCCGGTACCGGGAAATCTACCTTCTCCAAAATCTTGGCCAGGAGGTCCTCGCGGAGCTTTTCTTCGGCCTTACGCCGGCGCTCCTCCTCAAGACGTGCCCGCACCCTCTCCCGGAGATGCTCCGCAGACTCGAAGCCCAGCTTCATCTTTTTTACAAACTCGTCATCCAGCGGGGCCAGCTCGCGCACATAAATTTCGCGGATGACCACGTGATAGCGGATCTTTTTCCCGGCCAGAAGCTCGTTCAAGGCCTCTTCAGGGTACTCCACTTCCACTTCCACCTCGTCCCCCACCTTGTGGCCTAGGATAGCCTTTTCCACCCGCTCGTCGAACTCTCCGGTGCCCACATCCACATAAAGGGCCTCGGCCTCATGCCCAGGTACCGGGCGATCTCCCTCGTAAGCCTTAAAGGCTAGGATGGCCACATCCCTTTCTTGGAGTGGGTGATCTTCCGGGGCCTTTTTTATTTCGGCAAAGGTGTAGCGCAGGGCCTCCAGATATTCCTCCACCTCCTTCTCGGAGACCTCCTCCGAGGGTTTTTCTACCTCGACCCCTACATAGGCCTCCCGGGGGAGCTCAAAATCCGGACGGATTTCCAAACGGGCGGTGTAGGTGAAGGCCTGGGTTTCTTTGAGTTCTCCGTAATCCTCGAGGGTCGGGCGCAAGATGGGCTGAAGGCCGCTTTCCCTTACGGCTCGAGGAAGGCTTTCCTCCACGATGAGCTCGATGGCCTTCTCTTCCACGTGTTCCTTAAAAAGTCTGCGGAGGACGCTTTTCGGCACACGCCCCTTGCGAAAGCCCTTAAGGTCCACTTTCTGGGAAAGCCTCTGGCAGGTGCGGTCAATGGCCCGCCTTACTACCTCCGGTGGCACCTCCACCTGCAGGCGTTTTTCTACTTGCGTAATATCTTCCACATTGACTTTCATAAATCCTCCCTCTTTTTCTGGAAAATCCTCGAACTTAAGCTAACGGGAAAACCGAGGGTAGACAAGGCCTAGCGGAAATAGGGCTCGGGTGTGGCGGCCAAGGCTACTTGAGAAAGGAAGAGTTGGATATGTTGCCGGGTCTGAAAGGGCACATTTAGAAATTTGAGCCCGGCCTCGTAGCCCTTGGGGGTCTTTTTGATCCAGCGCACCTCCGCCCCCAGCTTGATAGGAGGTTTAACCTGGATACAGAACTTCACCCGATCCCCCACTTTAAGGCGCCCTAGATCCCCGCGAATGCGCACCCCTTCAGCGCTAATGTCCAAGACCTCCACCCGGCACACCAAGAACCCGTTGGCTAACACCCCCGAAATAGTAATGGGATAGCGATTGTACCAGCGCCTTTCTTCACTCATTATTAAAAACCTTTCTGGAAAAAGTTTAGGGATAATTTAGACGAATAGCAAGCTTCTTTTTTACCTTTTTAAAATTCCGCCACAAGCCTGAAAGAGGCTTTGGCGGAGGTTGCCCTCACCCCCCCTTTCCCGAGTTTATTCTTATCTTAAGGTTTTTCAAAATTTTTTCTAGAGACTTCTGGCTTTTTCAGAGGTCTCAAACTCTCTAACGGCTGGGGGCCTTGACATCTTCCCGAAAAAAATTTATAAAAAATTTTGATAAAATTACAAAAAAGAGGCGGATAAAGATGCAAGAAAAGAGAGCGGGTTTTACTTTGGTAGAATTGGCCATTATATTAATTATTGGTATTATTTAGGGGCAGTATTGAAAAATCAAGAAATTATTAAAAA
>QOAM01000054.1 GCA_003978075.1 Thermodesulfatator sp.
TTTTTATACCTCTTTTTACTTAATCCTCAAGGATTTAAGAGGAGCTAAAATTGCTTTACTTTTTGCCAGCACTTTACTACTATTTCCCACCTATTCTTATGAATTTAATAGACACCTAACTCATACAGTATTGGTTACTACTATCGCTGCCCTTACCTTACTAACCTATTTAAAACTAATTAAATATAAAACCTGGCCTTATTATGCTCTGTTAGGCATCCTTTTCGGTTTAGGACTTCTTTCTAAATACAATTACTTTCTTTTGATAGATGTATTGTTTTTAGCTAGTTTACATAGCCAAGAAACTAGAAAATTGATCTTTAATCCAAGAATCCTTATAACTATTTCCCTTTGTTTTTTTCTCTTTTTCCCTCACCTGTTTTTCGTACTAAAAGTTGGAAAATCTTGCCTCAAACAGCTATTTTTAAAAAGAATAAATGCTGAAAATAAAAATTTCTTTTCTTTAAATCTTTTCTTACATACTTTTCTTTCCTGTTTCTTGGAAATATTTCTATTTTTGATTATTTTTTGGCTATTTTTTAGAAAAAATTTGTCTAAATCTCTTAAAATAGTTTCCTATTCTCTTGTCTTTCGTTATTTATGGATATATGTTTTTATTGTTCCTTTATTAACAATTTTATTATTAAGACTAGGAAGATTCAGCAGTAAATGGTTAGCGCCTATATATCCTTGCCTTCCTTTGAGTTTATCTACATACTATAAAGAAAAGGATAAGAAAGAAAAATTATTTTATGTTTTTTGTATCTTGATAGTTACAGGAGTATTTCTTTTAAGAGCATTGATAGGATTTATGCCCGATCTTCTAGGCAAAAGAGAAAGAATTCATATTCCTTTTGTAAAAGTTAGTAAAGAATTGAAAAAAAGATTTAAAGAGATGGGAATAACTGATCTTAGAACCATTATTATAATTACTAATAAGAAATACTTAGCGGCCAATCTAAAAATATATTTAAAGAAAACAAAAATTATTACTATTAGTAAAATTTTGGAGATAAAATCGAATAAAAATGCCAAAATCTTCTTTGTATGGAGAGAAAATGAAGGAATAAACAAGTTACCTCCCTATTTCCAGTATTATTTTTCCGAAATAATTATTTATCCACCCATAAAAGCTTATTATTTGCATTCTAAAAGGAAGCCCCTTTATGTAGTAGGATTGGCTAAGGTAAAGCTTTAAATGAAGAAAATCTTGCTTGTAGGTTTTTGTTTTTTGATAGGCTTTTGGTATAAAGTTAGCTTAGGATATGCTAAGAGGACAATTCTACGTATGGTGGGGCCCGAGGACGTAAACGGGGCCTGGGCGGAGATCATCCGGCGTTTCGAGGCCCGGAACCCGCAAATCCACATCCAGTACCTCTCCGGGCCCTGGTCCACAGACGACCGGGAAAACATGTATATCCGCTCCTTCCTGAGCGGGGATCCCTTCGAGATCGTCTACATGGATGTGACCTGGACGGCCAAGTTTGCCGCCCGGGGCTGGCTCCTGCCCCTGGACCGCTGGTTCGGCCCGGAAAAGACCCGGGTCTTCTTCCCCGGAGCCCTTAAGGCCGGCTATTACCGAGGGCACCTTTATCGTCTTCCGGTGACCACGGACGTGGGGGTCCTTTACTGGCGGCGGGACCTTCTCCCGCGTCCGCCCCGCACCTGGGCGGAGCTGGAGGACCTCTGTCGGCACTACGCCCACCCTCCGGGACTCTACTGCCTGGTCTTTCAGGGGATGCAGTACGAGGGGCTCACCTGTAATTTCCTGGAGTTCCTGTGGGGGGCTGGAGGCCGGATCCTTGACTCCTCCGGCAAGCCGGCCCTGGATTCCCCCGCGGCCCTCTGGACCCTCAATTTCATGCAACACCTGATAAAGGACCGGTTCTCCCCTCGGGCGGTACTCTCCTTTCAGGAGGAACACTCCCTGGAATTCTTCCTCCAGGGCCGGGCCCTTTTTCTGCGTAACTGGCCCTACGCCTGGAAAATCATCAACCGCAAAGGCTCCCCTTTGCGGGGCCGGGTGGGACTTGCGCCCCTTCCGGCCCGGAAGGGGCACCTTTCGGCAGGGACTCTCGGAGGCTGGGGCCTGGGGATCGCCCGGGGCACGAAAGATCCGGAGGCGGCCCGGGCCTTCATCGAATTCGCCACCTCGGCCGAGGCCCAGAAGATCCTCCATCTGCGCCGGGGCTGGCTTCCGGCCCGGAGAGACCTTTTCCGCGACCCGGATCTCCTGCGCCATAGCCCTTATCTCCGGGAGCTGGCCCCTCTACTAGAGAAGGCCCGGCCGCGGCCGGTGCATCCGGCCTACCCCCGCCTAAGTGACACCCTCCAGAAACACGTAAGCGCGGTACTCGCCGGGGTGGAAAACCCTCCCAAGGCCCTGCGGGCCCTCTCCCGCACCCTTACCTTTATCGTAGAGGAGCCGGAAACAGGTCTCCTGAAAAGACTTGCCCGAGATTATGAATTGCGCAGGACTTTAAAGAACACTCTCTTTTTCGGCCTCGTCTCCGTGGGGTTGGAGTTTGTCCTGGGGCTTTTCCTGGCCCTTCTCCTTTACGCCCCCTTCCCCGGAAGGACCTGGGTGAGGCTTTCCGTCCTCATCCCCTGGGCCCTTCCCACCGCGGTCATGGCCATGTCCTGGCAATGGATGCTCAACAATCCCTTCGGGGTGATCAACGACCTTCTAGTGCGGGCCGGGATCCTGGCCCATCCCGTGGACTGGCTGGCCAGCCCCCGCGGGGCTATGTGGTCGGCCATCCTGGCCGACGTCTGGAAGACCACTCCCTTCGTGGTCCTCATCCTCCTGGCCGGGCTTTACTCCGTCCCCCGGGAACTCCGGGAGAGCATGGCCGTGGACGGGGCTGGGCCGGTCAAAAGGTTTCTCTATCTGGATCTTCCGCTCCTTCTGCCCTTCATCCGGGTGGCCCTCATCTTCCGGCTCCTTCAGGCCTTCGGCATCTTCGACCTCATCTGGGTGCTCACCCGGGGTGGACCCGCTGACGGCACCCGCACCCTGTGTCTCTACATCTACGATCTGGCCTTTCGCTACGACGACCTGGGCTATGCCCTCTTTCTCACGGCCCTCTTTTTCCTGGCCCTCATCGGCCTGAGCTTTCTCATTGTGCGTCTGACCACCCTGGGCTATGAGAGGAGGAGATGAGGCGTCTAGTCCTTGTCCTTCTGGGAATTCTGGCCGCGGCCTACTGCCTCTTTCCCTTTTACTGGACGGTGGTTACGGCCTTAAAGCCCCCGGAGAGGGTCTTCTCCCTCCCTCTTACCTATTTTCCCTGGCCCCTTTCCCTGGAGAATTTTTACCAGGTGTGGATGAAAAGGCCCTTTGGTCGGTACGTACTGAATAGCCTTCTTGCGGCCGGAGGGGGGACGCTCCTCTGTCTTTTTCTGGGGAGCCTTGCCGCCTTTCGCCTGCGGTATCTTCCGGTGGAAAAGGCCCTGGCCTTTCAGCGGTGGCTTCTGGCCGGGGCCATCCTTCCGCCCACCCTTCTGGTGATCCCCATCTTTATGGCCGCAAGGGCCCTGGGCCTGGTCAATCACCTCCTAGGGGTGGCCTTGAGCTATGCCCTCCTCAACTTTCCCTTTGCGGTATGGATGCTCTATGCGGCCTTCAGCCGGGTGCCCCGGGAGCTTGACGAGGCCGCCCTCCTGGACGGCTTAAGCCGCCTGGGGCTTCTCTTCCGGATCATTTTGCCCCTGAGCCGGACCGGGCTTGCGGTATGTGCGGTCCTCACCTTCATCTTCTGCTGGAACGAATTCCTCATCGCCCTCACCCTCCTTCCGGACCAGAGCCATTACACCGTCCCGGTGGGGATCGCCATGCTCAGCGGGGCCTCGGCCTACGAGATCCCCTGGGGGGAGATCAACGCCGCGGTGGCCCTCACCACCCTTCCGGTGATTCTCCTTACAGCTCTATTTCAGCGCTGGATCCTAGAGGGGCTTACCGCCGGGGCGGTAAAGGGTTGAAGCGGTCTTTCTTGACACCCCTCGGACCCCCGGTATCTTGGAGACATGTTTGAGAATCTTTCTGAGCGTCTGGAAGGGGTCTTCCAGAAACTCCGGGGTAAGGGCAAGCTCACCAAAGAGGATGTGGAGCGGGGGCTGCGCGAGGTCCGTTTGGCCTTGCTCGAGGCCGATGTCAACTATCGCGTGGTCAAAAACTTCGTGGAGAGGGTGCGGGAGAGGGCCCTGGGAGCCGAGGTCTTGGAGAGTCTTACCCCGGCTCAACAGCTCATCAAGATCGTCCACGAGGAGCTTATCCGCACTTTGGGGGAGACGCCCACCCCTTTGGACCTCGGGGGCGCTCGGCCGGTGCCTCTTCTCTTGGTAGGTCTTCAAGGTTCGGGTAAGACCACCACGGCGGCCAAGTTGGCCCTTTTCTTACGCAAGAAAGGCCACCAGCCTTATTTGGTTTCGGCTGACGTGTATCGTCCGGCGGCTATTCACCAACTCCGCACCTTGGCGGAAAAAGTGGGGGTTCCTTCTTACCCCACAGAGCCCACCGAAAAGCCGGTGGAGATCGCCCGGGCCGCCCTGGCGGAGGCTAAAGCCCGGGGACGAGATGTGGTAATCATCGATACCGCGGGAAGACTCCACGTGGATGAAGAGATGATGGCCGAGGCTGCAGCCATTAAAGAAGCCGTTTCTCCTCGGGAGGTCCTCCTGGTGGCTGACGCTATGACCGGACAAGACGCGGTAAACATGGCCAAAAGTTTCCAGGAGAAGGTGGGGATCACCGGGGTAATCCTTACCAAGGTGGAAGGAGACGCCCGGGGCGGGGCAGCCCTTTCCATTCGGGAAGTCACCGGAGTACCCATCAAGTTTCTAGGCACCGGGGAGAAGATCGAGGCCTTGGAGGTCTTCCATCCCGATCGCCTGGCCTCCCGCATCCTGGGTATGGGAGATGTGCTCACCCTCATCGAGAAGGCCCAGGAGACCTTTGATCTTCAGAAGGCCCAGGAGCTACGGGAGAAGTTGCGGCGGAGAGAGTTTACCTTGGAAGACCTGCGGGAGCAGATCCGTCAGATGCGTCGGATGGGTTCCCTAAAAGAGGTCTTAGAAATGCTCCCGGGAATCGGCAAGAAGCTCAAAGAGGTACCTTTTGATGAGCGGGAGCTTGTGCGGATGGAGGCCATCATCAATTCCATGACTCGTCAAGAGCGCCTCAACCCCAAGATTATCAATGCCAGTCGTAAACGGCGCATTGCCCGGGGCTCGGGAACCACTGTTCAGGAGGTGAATCGACTACTTAAAAGTTACGAAGAGATGCGTCGGCTCTTGCGCAAGAGCCGTGGCCCTCGGGGGCTGGAGAGACTGGCCATGCGGCTTCTGCGGGCCTTTTGAGAAAGAGCGTCTTGCTTTTCTTGGAGAATAGTTTAACTTATGGGCGCTGGGAATCTCTTGGGAGGTGAAGGATCGTGGCGGTAAGGATTAGGCTCATGCGCAAGGGGCGGCGTAACCGGCCCTTCTATCGCGTGGTGGCAGCGGAGGCTTCGGCACCGCGAGATGGCAAATTCCTGGAAATTTTAGGATATTATGATCCCCTCAAAGAGCCCTTTGAGTTTAAAGTGGACCCCGAAAAGGTTAAAAAATGGCTGGAAAGAGGGGCCCAGCCTACAGAAACGGTGCGGGCCCTTCTCAAACGCACCGGGATCCTGCAGCAGATCGGTGTGAAGATCTCCTAGAGCGGTAAAAACACCCGAGGGTGAGGAGGTAGAAGATGGGCAAGCTCAAAGAACTGGTGGAGCAGATGGCTAAAGCCTTGGTAGACAATCCGGATGCCGTGCAGGTGAACGAGATCGAGGGGGAGCAGACTTCGGTGATCGAGCTGCGTGTAGCCAAGGAGGACCTAGGAAAGGTGATCGGCAAACAGGGACGCACGGCCCGGGCCATGCGAACCATCCTCTCTGCGGCTTCCACCAAATTGCGCAAGCGGGCGGTGCTCGAGATTATTGAGTAGCTCCAAAGAAGGGTGGGTGGCCGTGGGTAAGGTCACCCGCCCTCATGGTTTGAAAGGTGAGGTTCGGGTCCAACCTTTCCTTTCCGAGCGTGATCTCCTGCGCCAAATTCCTCGTTTCTTTCTGGATAAACCCCCGACGAGGAGTCTTACTCCGGAGAAAATAAGAGAAGCCCCCGGAGGACGGGACCTCCTCTTTTTCTTCCGGGAGGTAAGGTCTTACCAAGAGGCCGAGGCCCTGCGGGGACGGGTTCTCTACGCCAAGACGGAGGATTTTCCCCCTCTGGAGGAAGATGAATTTTATTACTTCCAAATTGAGGGGCTTCCCGTGCAGGAGGAATCCGGACGGCTCTTAGGACGGGTGGTGGGGATCATGCCTGTAGGCCCTTACGACCTCTTGGAAGTGGAGACCCCGGAGCAAGACCGTTTTTATCTTCCCCTAGTGGAAGAGTTTGTTTTAGCTGTAGATCTAAAGAAAGGCTACATCCTTGTGCGCCCAAGCCCTGGATTGCTTGAGGTCCAGCTGGGGAAAGAGCAGGAATGATCTTCGACATCCTCACCATTTTTCCGGAATATTTTGAGTCCCCTCTGCGGGTGGGTCTTTTGGGCAAGGCCCTCAAGCGGGGGCTTCTTGAGGTGAGGCTCCACAATCTCCGGGACTTCGCCACCGATAAACACCGCACGATAGACGACAAGCCTTTCGGAGGCGGGGAGGGCATGCTCTTCAAGCCTGAGCCCCTCTATCGGGCTCTGGAATCTTTAAAGGCTGAGTCTCCTCTACCCCGGGTGATCTATCTTTCTCCCCAAGGACGCCTTCTGGAGCATAGGCTGGCTCAAGAGTTGGCTCAAGAGCAACGTTTGGTCCTCCTTTGCGGGCGCTACGAAGGCATCGACGAGCGCATCCGGGCCCATTTCGTAGATATGGAGCTTTCCATCGGGGATTATGTGCTTTTCGGGGGAGAGGCCGCGGCCCTGGTGGTGCTGGAGGCCGTGGCGCGATGGGTCCCGGGGGTGGTTGGTTGTGAAGATTCTGTAAGAAGGGATTCCTTTGCCGAAGGGCTCCTCAAGTATCCTCAATATACTCGGCCGCGGGACTTCTTAGGCTACCGGGTCCCGGAGGTGCTTCTTTCCGGGGATCACGCCCGGGTGGAGCGCTGGCGTCGGGAAAAGTCTCTGGAAGTGACCTTTGACCGGCGTCCGGATCTCCTGCGCACGGCCCGACTCTCTCCGGAAGACCGAGCCTTGCTTCAGGAGCTTTTTCGCCGGCGGGTTCGGCTTTACCTGGCTTTGATCCATTATCCGGTGATTAACAAGGAGGGGCGCAAGATCGCCTCCTCCTTTACCAATCTGGATCTTCACGATATAGCCCGCCTGGCCCGCACTTATGGGGTCCGGGCCTATTACCTAGTGCAGCCCTTGAGGGATCAGCGGGCTATCATGGAAGAATTACTCCGGTTCTGGCTTTCGGGCCCGGGGGCTCGCCATAATCCCGACCGAGCTGAAGCCTTAAAGGTGGTGAGACTGGCCCGGAGTCTTGAAGAGGTCCTGGCCCAGATCAGGAGCGCCGAGGGGGAGGCTCCTCTCCTCTTGGCTACCGACGCTCGCCCTCGACGAGAAGCCCTTTCTTACGAAGAGGCTGCACGTTTAGTGCGCTCCGGTCGGCCTATTCTTATCCTTTTGGGGACCGCTTGGGGGCTGGCCCCGGAGGTGCTGGACCGGGCCGACTATTTTCTGGAACCCCTCTATGGGACCTTGGATGCATATAACCATCTCTCTGTAAGAGCGGCGGCCAGTATCATCTTGGATCGTTTGTTAAGAGAATTTTCCGGCCTCGGCCCTAATCCATCTAACTCGACCAGAAACTAATACAAAATTCGTGGCGTTTCTATTGATTGGAAGGCCTCGGAGGAGGAGGCCAGGTATGATGAGAAGTATGTATTGGAGACGAATACGTGGGGGAGGGTGTTGTGGAACATGGGGTGGTGTATCCGAAAACCGTTGATACAAGCGGATTTTTGGTTTGGGCTGTCAAACTTGGGTCTGAAAAGGTGGGGAAGATGTTTTCTAGATCCAGATATTAAAACTTGACAAGCGATTAGTAAGGATTTGAAACTTGTCGTGTATTTTTGGTTTACCATTCCCATATTAGACCAGTCTGAGCCATAAAATCAGGCCAGGGAGCATTTACTAGATCAAAAGGTGAGTGGGGGAGGAAGCGGAAGTCGTTACTTTGAGGAGCCTGGAGATAAAGAAAGAACCGCCCTTTCCGGTGAGAAAAGTATTTGAGCACCGATAGAGCGGGAATAAGCACATGCATACCCTTGCTGTCCAGCCAAGAGCCCCTCTTTTCCCGATCGAAATAGGCTAAGGCCCCCTGGATGCGCCATCCCGAAGGAGAAAAATAGGTAAGTGAAAGTCTTAGAGTCCAGTCTTCTCGGTGACGTTCGTCTCCAGGAAGAAAAAGACCCCCCTTGGCCTTAAAGCGGAGATATCCCCCTCTAATCCCCAAGCCCCAATGTTCACCGAGAATCTTTTCCCAGACCCCACGCACCTCTCGTCTTTCTTCTATGTGCCAGAGATCTGTCCCGTCGGTGAAACCAGGGTTTCGAAAGGTTCGTTTCTCCCGAAGGATTTCTACACGTGAAAAGCTTTTAGAGGACCATAAGCGGTCCCATCCCAGGGCCCAAAGTCTCTGGCCTCCACTCCAGTCTGGCTCGGAAAAGCGATAGAATCCGGCCATTTCCGTGGGTAAAAGAGTACCGGAAAAGGTAGAAACTCCGGCGCTTTCGAACCAAGCGGCCCGCCATGTATTGCGTCCCTCCTGCCAGGCAAGACCTACGCCGGCGTAAAGATGCTCTCGCCCTCGCCAGGTACCGGGAATGTCGGAATAAAGATAGCCACCAGTGGCAAAAATCCAGATCGGCGGGCAGAGATGCCATCGGTCCCAAAATTCAAAGCGAGTGGTGTGAAAATAGCGATTTTCCTCCTTCCGCGTCTCGTGTTGCCCACCGAACAACAACCGATGTTCCCCGATTCTCACAGACCATACCGCTTCAGCCAATCCATCTAGATTTTCGAACTCTCCGATTTGCTCCCGCCAAAATACGACTTGAGTGAGGACATCCGAGCCCGCATGGAAACGGTGATGAAAACCCCCGTCCAGGAGAGCAAAGTCCCGGGCCAGGTGAAATCTCCGGGCCTTTCGGCTCCCATAGATCCAAGGTAAAAAGTCCCCCCGGGTCAAGCGATTTAGAACCCCTTCCAGAAGGACCTCTGTGCGGGAGGAGAGCCCCTTTTTAAACCGAAAGAGTCCCTGTCTCAAATACCTTTCCGAACCTTCCACCGGGCCCTCGCTGCCCCATAGATCCCCCTCAAAGTTTAAGGCCCAACCGTTACCGCCTCCGTAAACGTACCCTCCCAGGTGATAATCTCCATTATGACGCAGCCGGGTATTCAGGCCCTTACGAAGATAATTCTCGGTAAAGAAGTGGGTATAATCTTGATAAGTGGTATAGGTATTGGCGTTAGGTGGAGAGAGGAGGTGGGCCTTGCGAAGGTCCGCCAGGGTGTTGGGATCGGCGGCTGAGACCTCCACGGCCTTGATGGCTCGGAAATAATAAGCTCCAGCCGTACCCGGGGCCTCCCATACCGCCAAATCTCCCCAGGACTCAGCCCAGGTGTATAACCCCAGGTCTTCCAGAGATAAAGCCAATCTTACATTGCGTAAGGCTCGATCCTGATCCAGAAGGAAACGGCTACGAAAAGCCAGACGGCGATCGTTTAACTCCCAAGCCTTCTCCAAGGCCTTGATAGCCCGAGCCGGACGAAACAGGTCCCGATAGATAGCGGCCATGACTAAATAGGGAGAAGGATCGTTGGGATCAAGCTGCGTAGCCCGGCGCAATTCAGCTAAGGCCTCTGCCCGTTCTCTTCTTTCATAGAGGGCTCGTCCCAGATAGAGATGAGGCCAGCTCCAGAAGGGTGCACAAAGGGAGGCCTTCTCCATATCCTTCAAGGCTTGATCTTGAGCTCCCAGAAACCATTGGGCCAAGCCCAGCCCCAACCAGGCGTAGGCCGAGGAAGGACGGTGATGTAAAGCCTTTCTGAAGGCCTTCTCTGCCGTGCTCAAATCACGATCAATCAAAGAGAAATAGCCCTTTAGGGTAGCCACCCAAAAGCTCTCCTCAGGCCCTGAAGGTTTAATCTCCTGCAGGACCTTGCGGGCCTCTGAGATCCGATCCTCTCCCAGAAGTAATTCCGCCTCCCTCAAGGCGGCGGGGATACTCAAAGGATCAAGCTGGCGAGCTCGCCGAGCCATCTTTAAGGCCTCTTCAAACCTTCCTTGGGCCTGAAGAACAAAGGCTCGGGCTACATAGACCGAGGCCCGATCAGGAGACAATCTGAGGGCCTCCCGGGAAAGCCGTTCGGCTTCTTTCAGATTCCACCGGAAAAGGGCCTCCATAGCCTCTTGAGCCCTTTTTACTCCGGGGAAAAACCCCTTACGATCCGCTGGCCCTCTAATTTCCGGGACCAAAATAAGCCATTGCGCTAGGAATTCCGGACGAACGACCTTCTCTACCCGCAACCGCCCTTTTTCCACTATCACCACTTTACCTCTTACCGAACGCACCCTCTCCGGCCCACCCCTCTGTTTCACCTCCACTACCCCGTCCAGGACAGCAATCTGTTCCCGAGCCCCCACTTCCAGATAGGCCTCCGTCCCGCGAATACTAGCCACCACCGAGGGGGTATAAAAGTCCGGCTTGGGGACTTGCCTCTTGTTTCGGAACCAGAGCTTACCTCTCAGGAGGCGGTAAAGCCCTCTCTTTCCGGTGGTGGCCGGAGGCTCGGGTCCCGTACGGTCCAGACAGAAGATGGTCCCCCCGTGCAGGCGGATCTGGGAGCCGTCGGAAAGCAAAAGCCCAGCCCGGCTACGCAATCCCACCTTGAGACAGACCCCCTCAGGGAAACGATAACCAGGACGCAGCGGGAGTCTCCTCCAGCTCCGACCCTTATCAAAGGAAATAAAGATCGCCCCTTTTCCGAAAACCAATTCCCCTCCGCCAGCCAAGACCTGTGGGCCCCAAAGGAGCAACACCCCCAGAAACAAAAGGCCCCCCACTCCTTTTCCCCAGAGACCGAACCTTTCTTTCATTGTCTTGGTCCTAATAGGCTATTGTCCCCACAGAAGCTGCTTGCCTTCCGGGCTATAAATCCAGATGTCCATCACTCCGTCGCGGTTTACATCTTCTACTTTGAAGGCCAACCCATAATGGGGATCTTGATGCCGTTGAAACCATTGGACTTCTTCCTCCGTGAGGGGTTCAACGAGAAAATTCACCTTGAACTTGAGGGTGAGGGCCTCCCGGATCTCTAGGACACCGGTCTCTGTATTGAAATTCCAATGCCCCGGATAATGGTCTTCCAGGAAATCGAACAGATTCTGAGCGGCTACAGGATAAGGCAAGAGACCCTGGGAGGTAAGGTGGTCGGGATAGTTGACCAGGATCTGGAAGGTCTCAGAAGTGGGGTCTCCTCCCACCACGGAGAAGGTGACGGTTCCCTGAGAGAACCCCCCTGCATTGGATCGCAATTGATAACTAAAGACCCCTCTGATCCCTACCTCTCCGCTTTGCAAAGAGAAGGTCCCGTCAGGCTTAAGGGTAAAGGTATATCCATGTACTCTGGCCAGAGTCTCGGCTACCGCCTCAGGCTGATAGGCAGAGGGGGCCATCTCGAAACTTAAGTCCTCCTGATTCCAGAGCATCCTCCCGTTGGATATGACCACCATGGGAGAGAAATGCTGAAAGGGATGCACCGCAGCCTGATTCACTTGGAACACGAAGGATATAGGCAATCCCTCTGGAGAATAACGTAGGACCTTATCCGAGACCTGTTCCAGGCCCGGGGGTAACTGAGACCTCTCGAGGATCTGCTGGAGGACCTCCCTCACCGGATGCGCCCCTGATGGGTCCTTTAGGATAACCCTGTTCGGTATCACCGGGGGCTCTATCGCGGGATGGGAGGGAGTTTCGGGTTTTAAATAGGGGGTGAGGTTTACTCCGGCACAATTTATGATCTTCCAGGCTTGGTAAGGAGGAGGCGGGCCCTGCCCCTGCACTCTGAAATCATCTCTCACTCCTTCCAGGAGTCCCCGGCTTACCCCTTTGAGACCCTGGAACACCTCCGGAGAGAGTCCCAGCTCTCGGTGGAAATAGCCGCCTATCAGCTCTCCGGTAGCCTGTCCCACCTTGCGGGTCTCTTGGGGGCCGATTTCCGGGGCATTCTCCCGGGAACGTCCCCGCAGGGCATCTCCCACCTCGGAAAGCCCCGCTCCTAGGTCTCGATCAAGAAGGTCTCTAAGGTCCGGAGCTCCTAAATTTTGGGTCTTTTCCAGGGAAGCCTCTACAAACCCTCCAAAGGGAGAGATGGCCTGAGCGGTGGAGGAAAAGGCCTCAGCCCCCTCCATTTTCTGAAGGAGGTTGACCGAAACCCGCTTGAAAATATCGGATCCGCGGTCCACGGCCTCCCGGGCCTCCTGTGACCGAGTGGAAAGGATGACATAGGCCTCGGAGAGACTGGCCAATCCTCGGGGAAGCTCTTTAAGGTCTTCTCCGCTGAGCCCGTCTACTAGGGTCCTGGCCGCGTCCATAGCCGGAGTGAGGGCCTCCCAAATACGCTGCTGATCGGCCACCGGGAGCTGCTGCTCCACAATACGCGCTGCATCCCGGGCCGGCTCCAAAAATTCCTCGAGCTCCTGGGCCGGTATGCTCCCGATCTCTTGGAAGGATACGTTCAGGGCCTCTAGGATGGGATGGATGGTCTCCAAATAGGAGAGAGCATTGTCCCCTGTAAGGGTGCCCTGTCCGATCCGTTCCTGAAGGTCGTGGCCGGCCTCCCCTAGGTCCTGCGCAAAGTTCTCCAGGACCTGTGCACTCATGTTTCCGGAGAGTATCTCCTGGGCATCCTCCCACACCTCCTGCGTGCTGGGCGTGCCCCCCGGCGGCGGTGGCGGAGAGGGAGGTGGTGGCGGAGG
>QOAM01000025.1 GCA_003978075.1 Thermodesulfatator sp.
ACCGGTGAAAGAGGCGCCTCCGGAAAAGCCTTCGGAGGAAAAGGCCTCTCCCGAGGCCCGGGCCGAGGGGGAAGAGGTCTCGCCTGAGAGGGAAGAGGTCCCTAAAGCCGAAGAGAAGCCGCCGGCTCCCCCGGCGGCCAAGCCCGAGGAGCCCCGGGCCCCCAAGGCCCCTCCGCAGGTCTCCTTTGCCGAGACCCACATCCGGGTGGATGTCAAGCTTCTCGACCATCTCATGAATCTAGCCGGAGAGCTGGTCCTGGCGCGCAATCGTCTGGTGCAACTGGCCGGGGAAAAGGCAGACCCCGAGCTCCTGCGGGCCACCCAGACCCTCTCCCTGGTGACCACGGAGATGCAAGAGGCCATCATGAAGACCCGCATGCAGCCCATTGGGAACCTCTTTAACAAGTTTCCCCGGATCGTGCGCGACCTGGCCCGCTCCACCGGAAAGAAGGTAAATCTTCACATCGAGGGAGCAGACACCGAGCTGGATCGTTCGATTATTGAGGCCATCAAGGATCCCCTGACCCATCTGGTGCGCAATTCCATCGATCACGGGATCGAGCCCCCGGAGGAGAGGTCCCAGCTGGGCAAGCCTCAGGTGGGTACCCTGGTGCTGCGGGCCTATCACGAGGGGGGCCAGGTGGTGGTGGAGATCGAGGACGACGGCCGGGGCATCGATGTGGAGAAGGTGAAACGCAAGGCCGTGGAGAAGGGGCTCATCACCGCGGAGGAGGCCGCCCGCATGAACGAGGGGGAGGCCCTTAATCTCATCTTTCGTCCGGGTTTTTCCACCGCGGAGAAGGTCACCAACATCTCTGGCCGCGGTGTGGGTATGGATGTGGTCAAGACCAACATCGAGCGCCTGGGCGGGAGCGTGGAGATCCAGACGGTCAAGGGCTCCGGGACTACGGTGCGCATCAAGATCCCCCTCACTCTGGCCATCGTGCCGGCCCTCATCGTCCTCTCCGGGGGAGAGCGTTACGCCATCCCTCAGGTGGGTCTCAAGGAGTTGGTGAATCTGGAAGGGGAAAAGGAGATCCATCGCATCGGGAACTCGGAATTTTATCGCCTTCGTGGAGAGATTATTCCTATCGTGCGACTGGCTAGGGTCCTAGGGCTTCAGGACGGGAAGGCCCGGAGCCTGGTCATTCTCACCACCGGAACCATGGATTTCGGACTCCTGGTGGACGAGGTGCGGGACTCGGAGGAGATCGTGGTCAAGCCTTTGGGGAGGCTCCTCAAGGGGATCCCGGTTTACGCCGGGGCTACCATTATGGGGGACGGGAAGGTGGCCCTGATCCTGGATGTGGTGGGGCTTTCCCGGCAGGTGGGCTTCAAGGCCGAGGAGGCCCGTCGCCTCCTGGAAGAGGAGACCGCACGGCGTTTCACCGAGGAAAAGCAGTTCGTCCTCCTCTTTCATGTGAATCCTGCGGAGCAGTTCGCCATCCCCCTTTCGCTGGTGGCCCGGCTGGACAAGGTCAAGGCCCAGGACCTGGAATTCGTGGGGGGCAAAGAGGTAATCCAGTACAAGGGTCGCTCGGTGCCGGTGATCCGTCTGGAGAACTATCTCCCCATCCAGCCCCTACCGGAGCAGGAGGAATACAATGTGCTTCTCTTTGAGGAGGGGGAGAAGCGGGTGGCGATCCTCATCTCTGAGATCGTAGATAGCATTGAGACCGTTCTGGAGCTCGACGAGGACATCTATCACACCGAGGGCATCCTGGGCAATCGCATCCTCAACGGCCGGACCACCATCTTCATCGACATTTACAAGATCATCGAGATGTACGATCCGGAGTGGTTCCAGCGGAAGGAGGTCGTGGGTCCTCGGCGGGTGCTTTATGCCGAGGATTCTGCCTTCTATGCCGGGCTGGTCAAGAATTATCTCGAGGCCGCGGGACTCGAGGTGGAGATCGCCGAAAACGGTCGGGCAGCCTGGGAAAAACTCCAGCAGGAGCCTTTTGATCTTCTGATCACCGACATAGAAATGCCGGAGATGGACGGGATCGAGCTCACCAAGCGGGTGCGTGGGGACGAGCGTTTCCGGGATCTTCCCATCCTGGTGCTCACCAGTCTTTCGGCGGAGGAGATTTACCGGAAGGCTCGGGAGGCCGGGGCAGACGAATTCCAGACCAAGCTGGATCGCCAGGCCGTGCTCTCCGCGGTGGAGAGGCTACTGGAGAAGTCTCCGGCGGCGGAGGCGGCAGCTTGAGAGCGGAGGAACTTTTCAGGATCTTGGGCCTTACTCCCTGCGCCGGCTGGGAAGAGATCCGCCGGGCCTACCGCAGGCGGGTCAAGGAGCTCCATCCGGACCGGGGAGGAGATGCGGAAAGTTATTTGAGGTTGCAGGAGGCCTATGAGGAGCTCCGGCGCCGTTATGCTCAGGGGCAGCGGGTCCAGGTCTTGCGTGAGAGACCCGGACACGGGGATTACTTTCACTCCTTTGTGGAGCTCACCGTTCGGGAGGCCGCCCTGGGTACGGAGAAGGTGGTAAGGGTGCCGGAGGAGCCCGTGCCCTGCAGCTACTGCGGGGGTGGGGGGCGGGACCCCTGTGGCCCCAAAGTCCGCTGCGAGGTCTGCGGGGGCCGGGGTCTGGTCCTGGAAGAGGGGCCTTATCGGAGCCTTTGTCCGCGTTGTCGGGGAGAGGGGGAGATCCGGCTTTCTCCGTGTCCCCAGTGTCGCGGAAGGGGCGAGATCCGGGGAGAAAAGGAGATCCTTCTCCACATCCCTCCCGGGGTGCGGGAGGGGGATCTCCTCTTTGTCCCCCGAAGTCCCGGGGGTCCAGGGATAGATGTCTATTTAGAGGTTCTCTTGCGCCGGGAGGACGGGCTCTATTTCGAAGGGGAAGACCTGGTGCTGCGGGTGAGGGTGCCCTTTTGGAAGGCGGCCCTAGGCGGCCGCCTCCAGGTGGAGACCCTGGAGGGGCCGGAGGAGATAGAGCTTCCCCGGGGCCTTCCCTCCGGGGCCCGACTGATCCTCAACCAGCGCGGTCCCTTCAAGCTCGACGGGCGGAGAGGTAACCTCATTCTCCAGTTTGAGGTCTGGTTCCCCGAGGACTATCCCCAGAGGGCCCTAAAACTCTTGGAAGAATTCTATTCCCTGATGGAGGAGGCCTATGGTGGAACTACCCGTGCCCAGTGAGGAGAAGCCCCTTGCCGTGGGAGAAACCACAAAGACCTTTGTAACCTTTTGGTTAGGGGAGTTTTATTTCGGTTTACCGGTGCTGGAGGTGGTGGAGATCAATCGCAAACTGGAGCTTACCCCGGTTCCTCTGGCTCCGAAGTATATTCGGGGGATTGTCAACTTGCGGGGGCAGGTCCTCACCGCCATAGACCTGGCCCAGCGCCTGGGGCTGGATCAGGAAAACGCGGCGGAATACAATCTCATCGTACGCGACGAGGAGGAGGAAACACTTAGCCTTTTGGTGGAGAAGATCGGAGACATCCTGGAGGTGCCGGTGGAGAGCATCGAGGAGCCTCCGGAAAGGATGGAGGGGATCGAGAGGAGGTTTGTGCGCTGGGTGTGCCAACTCCCGGAGAGGCTGCTCATCATTCTTCACACCCGGGAACTTTTTCAGGACTCTGGGTAAAGGCCGGCGAAGTTCAGGAAAGGTTCCCAGATCTGCCGTTTCTCCTCGGGGAACTTTTCCAAGAAGAGACTCTGCCACTTAGGGGCTTCGGGTCTTTTGAGGAGCCGCATCCCCGCCTCTTCCGGGGTGCGGTCCCCTTTGCGCAGGTTGCACTTCCGACAGCAGAGGACCACATTGGTCCAAACGGTTTTGCCTCCCCGGGAGCGGGGCACCACATGATCTATGGTGCGATCCTTGGGATTCTTGACAGACTTTCCGCAGTACTGGCAAGTGTAGTTGTCCCTCATGTAGAGGTTGGCCCGGTTGAAGACCACTTCTATCTTGGGAAGGCGGTCGTAGGTGGTGAGATAGATGGCATCCGGGGCCACCAGGGAGAGGGAAGGGCTGCGGATAAGACGTCCGTTCTCGTAAAAGCGGCTGGCCTCAATCCATTCCTCCAAGGTGTGGGTGGTCCAATCCGGGGTGATGACCTTGGCTGTGCCTTTGACCAGGTGACAGATGGCCCGGAGCACGGTGGTGATCTGGATGGCCTGGTAATAGCGATTGAGGACCAGGACCTTGTCTTGGAGAATGCTCTCGCCGCTCATGTCAACTCTTCCGAGGTCTCTTTGCGCATCCTTTGGGCAACCCCATCTTACCACGCCCCTTCCCGGAACCCAATCTTTTTTTCTTTCCTTCCGAAGCTGTTAAGATGAAAGGGGACTTCTAGGAGAAGGGGCGGGGATGGGCTTGAGGATAGGGATTGTAGGACTACCCAATGTAGGTAAATCCACCCTTTTTAACGCCTTGGTGGAAGGAGTGCGAGCGGAGGTAGCCAACTATCCCTTCTGCACCATAGATCCCCATGTGGGAATGGTGGCTGTCCCGGACCAGAGGGTGCAGCTCTTAGCGGAGCGGGAAGGGGCGGCGCAGGCCGTTCCGGCTACGGTGGAGTTCGTGGACATTGCCGGGCTGGTGCGGCATGCCAGCCGGGGAGAGGGCTTGGGCAATCAATTCCTGGCCCACATCCGGGAGGTCTCGGCCCTGGCGGTGGTTCTGCGGTGTTTTGAGGATCCGGAGGTGGCCCATGTGGAGGGGGAGGTGGACCCGGTGCGGGATCTGGAGATCCTGGAGGTGGAGCTTATCGCTAAAGACCTGGAGACCGTGGAAAGGCGGCTTGCGCGGGTGGAAAAGGCCGCGCGGAGCGGGGATCGCGAGGCCCGCCGCGAGTTGGAACACCTGGAGGCCCTGCGGGGGGTGCTCGAAGCCCTGGAGCCGGTGAGGAAGCATTGCCAGCGTCTTCCGCAGGAGACCCTCCGCTATGCGGCCCGCACCCTCTTTCTCCTTACCCTGAAGCCCCTCTTGTGGGTGGCTAATCTTGGGGAAGAGGACCTTCCCGAAGGAGAGGGAAATCCCCATCTAAAGCGCCTGCGGAAGCGGGCCGAGGCCGAGGGGGTGCCGCTCATTCCCTTGTGTGCAGAGCTTGAGGCCCAGGTGGCGGAGCTTCCCCCGGAAGAGAGGGCGGAGATGCTCCAGGCTTACGGGCTGGAGGAGCCCGGCCTCTGGCGACTGGTGCGGGAGGCTTATCGCCTTTTGGACCTCCTCACCTTTTACACGGTGAACGAGAAGGAGGCCCGGGCCCGGACCCTGCGGCAAGGGGCTACGGCTCTCGAGGCCGCGGCTCAGGTCCACACCGACCTGGCCCGGGGCTTTATTGCCGCGGAGGTTATTAATTTCCGGGATTATGTGAACCTTTCCGGTCTTTCTGAGGCCCGAAGAAAGGGCTTGGTGCGTTTAGAAGGCCGAGATTATGTCCTGGAAGACGGCGATATTCTTTATATCCGCTTCAAGTCCTAGAAAAAGCCGGTTGACAGGGGTCGGAGGGCTTGGTAATAAATCAAAAATGATTAGGGAAGGCGCGTAGCTCAGTGGGAGAGCGCTTGCTTGACGCGCAAGAGGTCGGCGGTTCGATCCCGCCCGCGCCTACCAGGAGAAGTGGGCCTCTTGGGGGTCTTCCCCGAGAGGCCTTAGTGTTTAGGAGAGTCTCGGAAAAAAGAAGCCTTAAAAGGGGGCTTGGGGGCGGAGTTTCAGCCAAAAAGGGCTTTCTTCTTATGTCGGGGTAGGGAGGTGAAAATCCGCGTTACCTTTGAAGGGCAAGAGGTCGAGCTCGAGTCCGGAGTTCAAGCAGGGTATCTCTTAGAGGTCTTTGATTTTGGGGGGCGCCGTCCCCTGGCCTTCCGCCTGAATGGTCATCTTTTGGATCTCCACTCCCCCCTCACCGAAAGCGGCCAGCTGGAGCCGGTCTTTCCCGAAGATCCTGAGGCCCTAAAAATCCTGCGGCACACCGCGGCCCACATCCTGGCCCAAGCGGTAAAGGAGCTCTTTCCCGAGGCCCGTCTAGGAATCGGCCCGGCCACGGAAGAGGGCTTTTACTACGACTTCGATCGCCAGAGCCCCTTTACCGAGGAAGACCTGGCGGCCATTGAAAAGCGTATGAAAGAGATCGTCAAGCGGAGGCTTCCCCTGAAAAGGGAGGAGATTTCTCGGGAGGAGGCCCAGCGCTTCTTTGCCGAGAGGGGCGAGACTTACAAGGTAGAACTCTTGCGAGAGATTTCGGACGAGCGGGTGAGCCTTTATCGTCAGGGGGATTTCGTGGACCTTTGCCGGGGCCCCCATCTACCCCATACGGGGATGGTCAAGGCCTTCAAGCTCCTTTCGGTGGCCGGGGCCTACTGGCGTGGGGACGAGCGCAACCCCCAGCTCCAGCGCATCTACGGCACGGCCTTTTTCGACCAGGAGGCCCTGAAGGAGTACCTGGAACGGCTGGAGGAGGCCCGGCGTCGGGATCACCGGCGTTTGGGCCGGGAGCTGGAGCTTTTTAGCATCGAAGAGGAGATCGGCCCAGGGCTCATTCTCTGGCACCCTAAGGGGGCCATCGTCCGCCGGGAGATCGAAAACTTCTGGCTGGAGGAGCATCTCCGACGGGGCTATCAACTGGTCTTCACCCCCCACATCGCCCTGCGCGACCTCTGGAGGATCTCCGGGCACCTGGACTTCTACGCCGAAAACATGTTCGCCCCCATGGAGATCGACGAGAGGGCCTATCAGCTCAAGCCCATGAATTGCCCCTTCCACATCTTGATCTACAAGAGCCGCAAGCGGAGCTACCGGGAGTTTCCCATCCGGTACTGTGAGCTGGGCACGGTCTATCGCTACGAACGCAGCGGAGTCCTTCACGGCCTCCTGCGCGTGCGGGGCTTTACCCAGGACGATGCCCACATCTTTTGCCGGGAGGACCAACTGGAAGAGGAGATCTTTCGGGTGCTGGACCTGGTGGTCTATTTCCTTACTGTTTTCGGCTTTGAGGAGTATCAGGTCTACCTTTCCACCCGGCCGGAGAAGTTTGTGGGCTCAGAGGAGGTCTGGGAAAAGGCCGAGGGGGCCCTGCGGGCGGCCCTGGAGAGAAAGGGCCTGAGCTACGCGATCGATCCCGGGGAGGGGGTTTTTTACGGGCCTAAGATCGACCTCAAGATCCGGGATGTCTTGGGCCGTTTCTGGCAGTGTTCCACCATCCAGGTAGATTTCAATATCCCGGAGAGGTTTGACCTCTCTTACATGGGTCCGGACAACCGGCCGCACCGGCCCATCATGATCCATCGGGCCCTTCTGGGGTCGCTAGAGAGGTTTTTCGGGGTCCTCATCGAGCATTATGCCGGGGCCTTTCCCCTCTGGCTGGCCCCCATCCAGGTGGCTGTCCTTACTGTGGCTGACCGCCACGAGCCCTTTGCCCGCAAGATCTGTGAGCTTCTGGAGGCCTCCGGGGTCCGGGTGGAGCCGGACTTTCGCGGAGAGCGGCTGGGTTATAAGGTACGCGAGGCCCAGGTGAAAAAGATCCCCTACATGGTCATTGTGGGAGACCGAGAGGTCCAAGAGGAGCGTCTCACCGTGCGCACCCGCTCCGGGGAGAACCTGAGCCTTTCTCCAGAGGAATTTTTAGAGAAAGTCCAGGAAGAAATTAAGAGCAAAAAGATTTAGAGGGGGAGATTTTTGGGAAGCATCGATAAGCGACGCTATCGAGTCAATCAACAGATTCGGGCCCGGGAGGTGCGGCTCGTGGGGCCGGACGGCAAGCAGATCGGGATCGTGTCCCTGCGAGAGGCCTTGGCCCGGGCGGAGGAGTACGGGCTGGACCTGGTGGAGGTGGCTCCTCAGGCCGACCCTCCGGTGTGCAAGATTATGGACTACGGCCAGTTCCTCTATCAGGAGGCCAAAAAAGCCAAAGAGGCCAAGAAGCGCCAGACCCAGGTGGAACTTAAGGAGATCAAGGTCCGGCCCAAGACCGAGGAGCACGACCTCCAGACCAAGATCCGGCACATAAGGCGCTTTCTTGAGGAGCGCAACAAGGTGAAAATCCGGGTCTTTTTTCGGGGGCGGGAGATCGTTCATCCCGAGTTGGCTTATCAGGTCTTGCAGAAGATCCAAGAAGCCGTTAAGGATTTGGGCCAGGTGGAGATGAAGCCCCGCATGGAAGGGCGGCAGATGATAATGATCCTGGCTCCGCTTAAGAAATAAATAAGGCAGGGAGATCATGGGCAAGAAGAAGATGAAGACCAATCGTTCGGCGGCTAAGCGTTTTAAGGTGACCGGCCGAGGGAAGTTGGTGCACTTTCGGGCCGGTCGTAGTCATCTTAATCGCAAAAAAAGCGCCAAGCGCAAGCGCCGTCTGCGGCAGGACAAGGTCCTTGAAGGCGGCTATGTGAAACACGTCAGGCGTTTGGTGCCTTACAAGTTCTAAGGGAGGTGAAAGGGGATGCCCCGGGCAAAAGGTGGATTCAAGACCCGAAGGCGGCACAAGAAGTGGATCCGGATGGCCAAAGGCTACTGGGGCCAGCGCAAGAACTGTTTCCGGCGGGTGCGGGAGACGGTGGAGCGGGCCCTGGTTTACGCCTATCGGGATCGTAAACAGAAGAAGCGGGACTTTCGGCGTCTCTGGCAAGTGCGCATCAATGCCGCTGCTCGGCTGCACGGGATGAATTACAGCTCCTTCATGGGGGGGCTAAAAAAGGCGGGTATTGCTCTGGATCGCAAGATCCTAGCCCATCTGGCGGTGACCGAGCCGGAGGTCTTTGCCCGGCTGGTGGAGAAGGCCCGGGCCGCCTGGCAATAACCCTCCTCTGATGACCGAGAAGGAACTTGAGGCCTTAAGGTCGCGTCTGCAGCAGGAGCTGGCCCTGCTCAAGGACCTTAAGGCCTTAGAAGAGTTCCGTGTTCGTTATCTGGGAAAGAAAGGTCAGATTACGCGTATTCTCAAGGGTCTGAAGGAGCTTCCTCCGGAGGAAAGACGGCGGATCGGGCGTCTGGCTAACCAGTTGCGGGACGAGCTGGAGGAGGCCCTGCGGGCCCGGCGGGAGGCCCTCCTGCGGGCTGCGGAAGACGAGACCCCGGGCGTAGATCTCACCCTCCCCGGGCGTCCCTTCGAGCTCGGGCGTCTTCACCCGGTGACCCAGACCCTGCAGGAGATCTGTGCGGTCTTTCTGCGGCTGGGCTTTGATCTGGCCCGGGGGCCGGAAGTAGAGACCGACTATTACAACTTCGAGGCCCTGAACATCCCTCCGGACCACCCTGCCCGGGATATGCAGGACACCTTCTATCTGCGGGGCGGGCTTCTCCTGCGTACCCACACCTCGCCCATCCAGATCCGGACCATGCAGACCCGGAGACCCCCTTTGCGGATCATCGCCCCGGGAAAGGTCTATCGCTGTGACTCCGATGTGCGCCATACCCCCATGTTCCACCAGGTGGAGGGTCTCCTGGTGGACCGGGAGGTGAGTTTTACCGATCTCAAGGGACTTCTTACCTACTTTGCCCGAGAGATCTTTGGCCCCCGCACGCGGGTGCGCTTTCGGCCGAGCTATTTTCCTTTTACCGAGCCCAGTGCGGAGATGGACATCGAGTGCGTCCTTTGCGGGGGTGCCGGCTGCCGCCTGTGCGAATACACCGGGTGGCTGGAGATCCTGGGCGCGGGGATGGTACACCCCCAGGTGCTACGCGGTGTGGGCTACGATACCGAAAAGTGGCAGGGTCTGGCCTTCGGTCTGGGGGTGGAGCGCATCGCTATGCTCCGCTACGGGATCGACGATATCCGGCTCTTTTACGAGAACCATCTGCGTTTCCTGGAGCAGTTCTGATGCGGGTGCCGGTAAGCTGGCTGAGAGAGCTGGTGGAGACGGACCTTTCGGCCGAGGAGTTGGCGGAAAGGCTCACCCTCGGAGGACTCGAGGTGGAGGAGGTGGAGGAGGCCTATGAGACCCTGGGGCCGGTGGTGGCGGCGGAGATCCTGGAGGTGAGGCCCCATCCCGAGGCGGATCGTCTGGCGGTCTGCGAGGTCACCGAGGGCAAAAGACGCTATACCGTGGTCTCCGGGGCCCCGGGGCTTGCGCCCGGTCTCAAGGTGGCCTTGGCCCTCCCGGGCTCGATAACCTTCTCCGGGATGAAGATCCAGGAGACCCGCTTGCGGGGGGTGTCTTCGCAGGGGATGCTCCTTTCCCCTTACGAGGCCGGGGTTTCAGGAGAGAAGGACCGCCTTCTGCTCCTTCCTTCTCAGGCCGAACTGGGGAGGCCCTTTTACGAGGCCTTGGGCTTGGCGGAGCCGGTGCTCGAGGTGGCGGTTACCCCCAACCGCGGGGACTGTCTTTCCCTCCTCGGGGTGGCCCGAGAAGTCTCGGCCCTCACCGGGGCCCCTCTTCGCCTTCCAGAGATCCCGGAGCTGCCGGAAGGGGATCTCCGAGAGCTTATAGACTGCTACATCGAGGACGAGGAGGGGTGTTTCCGCTATGCGGGAAGGCTTCTTGAGGGGCTCCAAGTGCGGGAGTCCCCCTTCTGGATGGCCCAGAGGCTCTGGATGTGCGGGCTGCGGCCCCTCAATAACCTGGTGGACGTGACCAACTACGTGATGCTCGAGTTGGGTCAGCCCCTCCACGCCTTTGATTACGAGAAGATTCGGGGAAAAAAGATCGTGGTACGGGCGGCCCGGGAGGGTGAAAGCCTACGCACCTTGGACGGAGAGTTACGGGAGCTCCCGCCGGGCACCCTGGTCATTGCCGATGCGGAGGGGCCGGTGGCGGTGGCCGGGGTGATGGGCGGGGAGGAAAGTGGAATCCGAGAGGAGACCCGGACGGTGTTTCTGGAGGCGGCCTGGTTCAACCCGGTGAGGATTCGGCGCTCGGCTCGAAACCTGAAACTTTCTTCGGAGAGCTCTTATCGCTTTGAGCGGGGGGTGGATCCCGAAGGGGTGCTACGGGCCCTGGATCGGGCCGCGGCTCTGCTGGCCGAGGTGGCTGGGGGGCGGGTAATTCCCGGAAGAGTTGACCTTTATCCCCGGCCTTGGCAGGCCCCGGAGATCCGCCTGCGGCGCACCAAGCTCGAAAGCTATCTCCGCTGGGGGAGACCTCTGTCCGAGGCGGCCTCCTATCTCGAGCGCCTCGGGGGGAGGGTGGAGCTGCGGGAAGAGGAAATCCTCTTTCGCCCTCCCTCCCATCGGGGGGACCTGGCCTTGGAGGAGGACCTCATCGAGGAGGTGGCCCGGCTTTATGGTTACGACCGCCTTCCGGTGACCCTCCCAGTGGGAGAGCTCTTCGCCTCTTCTGTGGAGAGGGAAGATCGCCTCCTTTCCCGGGTGCGGGAGGCCCTTACCGCCCTGGGCTTTTACGAAGTCATCAATTATAGCTTTATCGATCCCCGGGCACTTGAGGCCCTGGAGCTTGCGGAAAACGATCCCCGGTTGCGCCCCTTACCTCTGGCTAATCCCCTTTCTGAGACCCAGTCCGTGATGAGGACTACCCTTCTTCCTGGGTTACTGGAGACGGCACGGTTTAATTTTTTCCGGGAGGTGGGGCGCCTGCGGATCTTCGAGACCGGAAAGGTCTTCTTTCCCCAGGAGGAAGGGCTCCCGGAAGAGCGTCTCCACCTGGGGCTACTCCTCCTAGGGGACTTTGAGCCTGCCTTTTGGGGGAGGCGGGGACGGCCGGCGGATATTTACGATCTCAAGGGGGTCTTAGAGGTCCTCTTCCAGACCCTGGGGGTGGAAGGGCTGGCCCTGGAGCCTCATGCCAGGGAAGTCTTCTTGCGCCGCGGCCTATCCTTTCGCCTTTTGGCCCAGGGGAAAGAGATCGGCTTTGCTGGGGAGGTTAAGAATTACCTTCGCACCCGGTACGAGCTTCCCGCCCCGGTACTGGTGGCAGAGATGGACCTCACGGCCTGCTTGGCCCTTCCGGAGGCCCCCCGGCACTATCGTGGGCTTCCGCGCTTTCCCGCTACCTCCCGGGATCTCTCCGTGGTGGTTCGTGAAGAACTCCCCGCAGGGGAGATCTTGCAATTCCTCTCCCGGCTCGATATTCCCTATCTGGAAAGGGTAGAGATCGTGGATGTGTATCGGGGGGAGCCCCTTTCGGCTGGGGAAAAGAGTGTGACTATCCGTTTTGTGTATCGTGCGCTGGAGCGCACCCTTACCGATGAAGAGGTGAACGCCTTGCAAGAAGAGGTGGCGGCTAAGGTGCTGGCGGCTTTTGAGGCCCGGCGGCGATGAGACCCAAGACCTTTACCAAGCGTGAGCTGGCTCGTCGGCTCCATGAGCGCTTCGGTTTTTCGGAAAGGAGTATGTACCGTCTGGTGGAGGTCTTGTTGGAGGAGATAAAGACCGCTTTGGAAAGGGGAGAGGAAGTGAAGATCGTGCATTTCGGGAGTTTTCGGGTGCACTATCGCAAGCCCCGCCGGGGGGTCAATCCTCGCACCGGGGAGCCCATGATCATCCCTGGAGCCAAGACGGTACTTTTTCGGGCTGCCCCCACCTTGAAGGCCTCCCTGCATGCCCAGGAATGAGCCCCCACGCTATTACACTATCGGTCAGGTAGCCGAGCTCCTCGAGCTGGAACCTCATGTTATTCGCTACTGGGAGAAGGAATTTCCCCAACTGAGGCCGCGGCGGTTGGCGGGAAGGCGTCTTTACGGTCCCCGGGAGATAGAGCTCTTGCGGCGCATTAAGCGCCTTCTTTACGAGGAGGGTTATACCATTGCCGGGGCCCGCAAGGCTCTTTCCGAGCAAGCGCCTTCTCCGGGGCGGCTGCTGGCTGATCTCCGCCGAGAACTGGAAGACCTTTACCGCCTCCTGAGCTCCTGATCCCTCGCCCTTGACAAAGGAAAAGGGGTGTTTTTTAGTTAAGGCCTGCAATCCGGAGGAGGGAGCGGTAATGGAGATTTTTACCCCGCAGACGCCCATGCCCACCAAGGAAGAGGCCCTGGCTAAGCGTCAGTGGTATGTGGTGGACGCCTCG
>QOAM01000109.1 GCA_003978075.1 Thermodesulfatator sp.
GATACCGTCTTTTGCGGAGAAGTGGGGCTTTCTGGGGAAGTCCGCCCGGTCTGGGCCCTCTCAACCCGCCTCAAAGAAGCCCGAAGATTGGGTTTTTCAAGGGCCCTTCTACCCTGGAGCCCAGAAGTTCAGGAAGTCCCTGAAGTGCGTCCCCTTCAGCATATACGCGAACTCCTGGATCTCTTTTGAGTTCACGCTAAAGATCCTTTGAGGATACGAGCATTTCTTTCTTCGCTGTCAAATCTTAGAGGTTCCTTAGGGAGAGGGGCCGAAGCAGGCCCACCAGGGGCGGTTCACAGGTCCCAGGAGGCGGATCCTTCCGTAAGGATCTATGACCCCGGAAAGGCCGGTGTTGGCCACCTGGATCACCCACCGCCGGGTCTCCACCGCTCGCAGGACGGATTGATCGAGGTGCTGTCTGAGGGCCGCCGAATCTCCGAACCAGGCATCATTGGTGATCACCAGGAGCAGATCTGCCCCGGCTCGCACCCTGGCCTGGGCCAACCCCGGAAAGGCGTTTTCGAAACAGATAAGGACTCCCACTTTTACCCCGGCCACCCTCACGATCCCCGTCCCCTTTCCCGGGGTGTATCCCCCGGAGGCCACCGCCAGTCTCCGCAACCAGGAGAAGCGGTCCCCCAGGGGCACGTATTCTCCGAAGGGCACCAGATGTTCTTTGTCGTAAACCCCGAGGACCCTGCCATCCGGAGAGAGGGCCACCAGGCTGTTACGCATGATCCACCCCCTGGGAGTCTGTAAGGCCCGAGGAACCCCCACCAGCACCGGCCGTCCCAACTCTTTTATTCCTTCCAGGAGTTTCCCGGTGAGACGCCCGTAAGGGAAGGGAAAGGGCAAGGCGGTCTCCGGCCAGATCAGAAACTCCGGCGCGCAGGAGAGGGCCTGGCGGGAAAGCTCCAGATAGCGAGAAAGGCTCCGCTCTTCCTCCCCCGGGCGCCACTTGACTTCCTGAGGGATGTTCCCTTGGACGAGGGCGACCCGGGCGGGAAAGGGGCCGGCCTTGGAGGAAAGGGCCTCCAGCCCGTAAAGGAGGGCGGTGGCCAGAAGGAGCAGGGCCACAACCAGAGGGCGGCGTTTTTGAAGAAAGAGGGCGCAAAAAAGGGCATAGTTGACATAAAGGGGCAGAAAGGAGAGCCCTATGGCTCCTACCAGGGCCGCCGGCTGAAGGAGGAGGGGCACCCGAGCCAGGGCCCCGGAAAGGGGTTCCCAAGGAAAACCCGTGAGAAGGCGGGCCCGCAGGTGCTCAGTGAGCACCCAAAAGGTTCCCAGCAGGAATCCCCGCCCTACTCCGGGCCTTTCGAAGGCCTTCAGGGCCGCGGCTCCGGTTACGGCCAGGGCCGGGTAAAGCCCTAGGTAGAAGCCCAGCAAAAGGTGGATAGAGAGGGCTAGGGGCCAAGAAAGCCCCCCGAAGTGGGTCATGACTTCAGGAATCCAGTAGAGGAGACCCCCGAAAAAGGTCGTGAAGCTGAGGAGGCTTAAGGCGAAAACGCCCCGCAGGTTCCGGCCAGGAAGTTCGCCAAACAGGGGCACCAGGGCCCCAAAGACCAGGGGCCAGAGGCTCGCTTGGGGAAAGGCCAGGACCAGCAAAATCCCTGAAAGGAGGGCCTTAAGTCCTCCTTTCCAGAGGTCGGACCCGCAAGGCCCGTACAGCCCTTTCATCCGCAGAGACCACCTGCACCAAGAGCCCGGGAAGCTCCATCTCTTCCCCCGTTCGGGGGAGCCTTCCCAACCTCTCCTGGACGAGTCCGGCGATGGTCTCATAATCTCCCCGGGGGAGCTCCAGTCCGAAGATCCGCTCCACCTCCTCCAGCGGGGTTTCCGGATCCAGGGGATACCAGCCCTCGCTATCCGGGTGGATCTCGCAGGACTCAAAAGCGAAGACGCACCCCAGGAGATCCTCCAGACGCACCATTCCGCACAGGGCCCCGAATTCGTCTATGACCAGGGCCACCTTGACCCCTTTCTCTCGGAAGCCCTTAAGGGCCTCCCGCACCCGGAGACTCTCCGGGATGAGGTAAGCCGGGCGCCAGAGGGCGCTCAACTTAAAATCCTCCTCGAAGTGCTGCACCAGCTCCCGGAGGGAGATCACCCCCAGAAAGTCGTCCAGGTCGCGCCGATAAACAGGATAATAGCGATGGGGGTTTCGGCAGACCAGACGACGAATCTCCTCCGCAGAGGCCCCCTCCGGGAGGGCCACCAGATCCTTGCGAGGGATCATGACCTCCCGTACAGCTACCCGCCTCAGACGCAAGACCGAAAGGAGGATCTCGCTTTCTTCACTGCTCAGGAGCCCTTCCTTCCGGGCCTCTTCCACCAGTTCTTCGAGTTCTTTGGCGAATTCATGGAGGTGTTCCTCCGGGGCCTTTTGAAACAGGGCCTTCAACACCTCCAGAAGCGACGGGCCCTCTTTCATGGTAACGCACTCCTTGTCCCCAAAACTCCGCAAAAGGTCTTTCTAAATCTCTGTAGCGAAACGGTGAACCAGATCTTGGAGCTCCTGGCAGACCCTTTGCCAGTCATCCTTTCCCTCCTCGATGCGGTCCATCAAGGTCTCCAGTTCCCGGGTGAATTCCTCGGAGACATAGCGCGGAAAGCTTTCCGAAAGAAGTTGATAAACCTCCCGGCCCAGGTGGGTGGGGACCAGGCGCCCTCCGGCTACGGCCTTCACGTAGCCCCGCGCAAGGAGGGTGGAGACGATCTCCGCGTAGGTGGAGGGCCTTCCCAGCCCCCGGCGCTTCATCTCCTGGATCAGGCTCCCTTCGGTAAATAGGGGTTTCTCCGGCACGGAAAGGAGGCGAGGTTCCTCCGGACGGGCCCCTGCGGGCCGGAAAAGAATCGGTCTCTCCCAGAGCCTTTCGTGCCCGGGGATCAAGACGGCCAGAGGGGCCCGCTCCTCCCATTCCAGGTCCTCCAGCCGGAACCGGACCACCGCCACCTTGAGGCGCGGATTGCGGCACTGACTGGCCATGAAGCGCCGAAACACCAGATCGTAAAGACGCAGGGCCTCCCTTTCTTCCTCCAGGTGTAGGAGCCCCAGGGCCAGGCGGGAACGCAACTCCCGCAGGTCCCAGGGACGGGTAGGACGAATGGCCTCGTGGGCCCCGCCCTCTCCCCAACCCCGGGGCTGAAAGAATTCCGGCCCCAGGGTGGCCTCCAAGTAAGGGCGGGCCACCTGAAAGCGCCCCACCTCGGAGACCCGGGTGGAATCCGTGCGGTGATAGGTGATGAGGCCGTTTTCGAAGAGTTGTTGTAAGAGCTGCATGGTGCGCCGGCTGGAAAAGCCCAGGCGATGGTGAGCCTCTTCCAGCACGGTATCCGTGGTAAAGGGCGGAGGCGCCGGCTCTTCTTCCTCCTCTTCACGAATTATCCGGAAGGAAAGGCGCCCTTCCTCCAGGGCCTGGAGGAGGATCTTGGCCCGGCGCCTCCTTTCCACCTCCACCCTGAAGGTCCTTCCTCCCAAGCGAAAGCTCAAGTGGTATCGCTTGCGGGAGGCCTCCCGAGCCCTTTCGATCACCCAGCCCAGGACCGGGGTCTGCACCCGTCCCGCCGAAAGCCCCCGTCGGTTGAAGACCGACCAGAGAAAGCGAGAGAGGGAAAAGCCCACCCAGCGATCCGCCACCCGTCGGGCCAACTGGGCCCGCACTCGGGCTAGATCGAAATCCCGGGGCTGGGCCAGGGCCTGACGCAGGGCCCGAAAGGTGACCTCGTGAAACTCTAGCCGGCGAATCTTCTCCTGAAAGGGACGCAGACTTATAAGGAGGTCGTAGGCGATCTTTTCTCCCTCAGCGTCGGGATCCGAGCCCACTAAGACCTCGTCCACGGTAAAGGCCAGACGAGCTAGGGCCGCCAGGATCTCCCCTTTGTCATAGACCCGGCCCCCTGGACAGCGCTCCTCCACCTCCTCCGGATCCACCAGCTCCTCCCCGGTGGTCTCGCAGCGTTTGATGGTGTCGAAGAGGGGCAGGTAACGGCCGTCCAGGGAAAGCACCCCGAAGATTCCCCGCCGCCGGGAGAGGTTAAAGACATGGCCCAGGGAGGCCGTAACCATGAGGAGCCGATCTTCGGCCGGGATCTCGTAGACGGTCACTCGCCCTACGCGCCGCTGGGTGGGACGGCCCCAAAAGGAGGCAATGGTGCGGGCCTTGTGCGGACTTTCCACCACCAAAAGCGTGGTGCGATAGCGCGGGAGCTTTCCCTCCGAAAGTCCCCTCCGGGTCTGGGTAAGCTCCCGGAGAATTTCCTCCAGATCTACCTCGGAGAGCCTTCGAAATTCCGGGGCCTCTCCCAGGTAAAAGGTTAGACGCCGCTTGAGACTCTCGAAGGCCCGGGGATGATCCACCAGGATCAGGGAAAGGCCCGGAAGGACTCCCCGCAGCGAGAGACGGGAGACCCGGCCCGAGGCCTGAAGATAGGTGGCGGCGTCTCCCACCACCACCCAAAGCTCCCCGTCCCTTTCTTCCAAGAAAACCTCCTCCGAAGAGGCCAATTTCTCCCGGAAGGCAGGATCAGAGAGCTTCTGCTCCAAAAAACCCCGGATGGTTTCCACACGCGAGGCCACCCGGGGGTAACGCGGCAGGTCTTCGGGGCGCAGACCCAAGTAACGCCGAAGCCACCGCAGATGAGCCGAGGCCCGAAGTTCCTCCTCCCCTTCAAAAAGGGGAAGAAGGGCTGAAAGGAGGGTGTAGAGCCTGAGCGGGGAATTTTCCATTTTCAGGGGGAAGAGGTGGCAAGGTACCCCTAGAAAGACCGCGTAGCGCAGGACTTCCGGAAGGTCGAGCCCACGGACCAGGGGATTGGCCAGGTGGGCCAGTCCCACCGCCATCTCGTAGCGGCCCTCTTTAAGGCCCTCCATGAGCTCCTCCGGCGAGGCCTCCAGATAAGAAACAGCCTTGAACCCCTTTCCCCGCAGGAGGTTCGTCACCTCTTCCACCCGGCTCCTTCCCAGTCCTTCGGAAAGAAAGATCAGGCCCCCTGTTCCCAGGTGGGGGAGGATCTCCAAGAGTCTCTCCGGTAAGGCCTCCGGAGGGACGTCTTCGTAAAGGTCATAGACATTTCTCAGGTGGGAGACCGCCCTTTGGATCTCAAACCCGAGGAGGTGCTGGAAGAGGAGCACCCGGCTGGTGCGGGGCCTCAGGGTAGCCGAGGAGATGAGGAGCTGTCCGCGTCCAGGCCTTTCCCGGATCCGGCGCAGGCGCTCATAATCCTCCTCGCTCTTGCGGGTCTTGAGGGCCAGAGCGATCTCTTCCTCGGCAAATCCCAGAAGGCGGAAAAGGCCCTCCACATGGCGGGAGCGCTTGAGGAAGGCGTCCACATCATCCACGAAGACCAGAGCAAAGGAAAGGGGAAGCAACTCCTCCAAGTGTTGATACATGAAAGCCGCGGTGGCCACCAGCAGGTCGAACTCCCCAGAGGCAAACCTCTGGCGATCCTTTTGACGTCCGCGCCAGGCGAGGATCCTTCGGGAGAGGTGCAAGGCCTCGGCGTAGGTCTCGAGCCTCTGGCCCAACTGCTCGCACAGTAAACGCGTGGGGACCAGGATCAGGGCCCGGCCCTGGGAAAAGAGAGCGGCCAAAAGGCCAAAGGTGGTCTTGCCGGAGCCGGTGGGGGCCACAATGGCAAAGGACTCCCCCAGAAAGAGCCTCTTGGCCCAGCTTTCCTGGAGTCTTGAGGGAGGCTGCCCTACGGCCTTCTCAAAGAATTTCCGGAAAAGGGCCACCCGGGAAAGGGCCTGGCAATAAAGGGAAAGGCCCTGGAGTTTCCCTTCTGGGAGACGGCAGGGGTCTTTTCCCTGGGGAAGACAGGCCTCGCAGGGGAGCCCGGCTAGGAGCCTAGCATCGGAGATCTTTCCCCCGCAGTTGGGACATCCGTGGGCCAGGTGAAAGAGCATTTTTAAAGTCCTGCGAGCTCTAGCCAGCGCTCCACCAATCTCTCGGCACAGAAGACCAAGGACTCCAGATCCAGATAATCCAGGGCCCTCTGGTCGTAGAGGATCTTGGCCTCACCGGCAAGGCCCTCTTCGGCCTCTCCGTGCCAGAAGTAAAGGCGAAGGGGCACCCGGGGAAGCACCCACACCTCCACCGCCAGATCCGCCCCCTCCAGCTCCCGGAAACGGAAGCGAGGGAGGATCATCCTGAGAAGGCTCTCGTGGGCCTCCAGGGCCCGAGCCAGGGGCTCCTCCGCATAGCGCCGAAGCGTGGCCACCTTGGAGACCGAATGGGGAAAGGCCTCCAGCCCCACGAACTTCCCGGAAAGAGGGCTTCCGCGGCCGAAACGCACATAATTGTAAAGGAGGATCTGGTCACGGGGGTCCAGAGGTTGACCATCCAGGCGTTCGGCGGTCTCGGCCTGAAGGGCCACCACTCCGTCGAGGTAGGCCAGGAGGAGTTTCCCCTTTTCCAGGCGTCCCCCTAGGGCCTCGGCCTTGGCCGCTAGATCTATCTTCCGCACCTCGGCCCTCACCTCGCGCAGGATGGCCAGGGTCTGGTCCGCCACCTCCGGGCGGGCCGCTTGAGAAAACTCCCGAGCCAGATCCGGAGAAAGATAGGGACAGGCCTCCGGAGACACCTTTCCCGCCGCCAAGGCCACAGCAAAGGCCAAGCAGGAGGGCTCCCCACACTCCCCGCAATTGGTGCGCGGAAGACGCTTTACGATCTCTAAAGGCCCGAGCATCGCTATCTATCCTAGCACCAGAAACTTCCTTTTGAAAAGGCGGCTGATCAGAAGTATAATGGAAAGGCTATTTGATAAGGGGCCGTAATTCCGGGGAAGGGGGAGAGGTCATGTTCAACATAGGAGATATGGCGGTCTATCCGGCGCATGGGGTAGGGGTCATCGAAGCAGTGGAAAATAAGGTGATCGGGGGAGAGGAAAAAACCTTTTATGTGATGCGCATTCTGGAAAACAACATGACCGTCCTGGTGCCTAAGGATAGCGCGGAGCGGGTGGGGTTGAGGCAGATCATTACCCGAGAAGAGGCCCAGGAGGTCTATCACATCCTTTCGCAAAAAGAGCTTTCCATCAATCATCAGACCTGGAACCGGCGCTATCGGGAATACATGGAAAAGATCAAGAGTGGTTCTATTTTTGAAGTAGCCCGAGTTTATCGGGATCTTCACCTGGTGCGCCAGAGCAAACCCCTTTCTTACGGGGAGCGCAAGCTCTTCGACACGGCCCACAACCTTCTGGTCCAGGAGCTCTCCCTGGCCGAGGGCCTTGAGGAGAAAGAAGTGGAGGAAAAGATCCGTAAAGCCTTGAGCTGAGGGAGACCTTGCGGAAGTATCTTATTCCCTCCCTCTTAATCTTCTCCGCCGCTGTAACGGGTTTCTTTGTTCTGCGCTATTTTCCTTTGGAAGGAGGTCAAGCTTATTCCCCTTGGTGGGGTTTTCTGGGCGGGGGGCTGGCTGGCTTACTCATCCTCCTTCTCGAAAGGTTTATTCGCCATCTGCCTTTTTTGGAGATCCTGGGTGGGGCTATAGGGCTCCTTCTAGGGTTGGCCCTAGCCCGCCTGCTTTCTTCTTTCTTTGAGGTTTTCACTCGCGGGGTCTGGACGGCCTTTCTTTATGCCATGCTGGCTTTGGGGCTGGGTTATCTGGGGCTGGTCGTCGGCGGGCGACGCTTTCGCGAGCTGCGGCGCTTGGAGGGTCTGGCCCACCCCTTTTCCTATGTCTCCAAGAGGTTTCCCCGTCGGGAGTGTCCCAAGGTGGTGGACACCAGCGCCATCATCGACGGACGTTTGGCGGACATCTGTGAGACCGGCTGGGTGGAAGGGCCCTTGATCATCCCCAATTTTGTGCTGGAGGAGCTTCAGCAGGTGGCGGACAGCCGGGAACATACCCGGCGGGAAAGGGGACGCCGGGGGCTGGATCACCTGCGCCGCATCCAGGACTCAGGCAAGGTGGAGGTGCGCTTCCTGGAAAGGGACTATCCCCGCCTGCGGGATACAGACGCTAAGCTGGTGCGTCTTTGCCGGGAGCTTTCGGCCAAGCTCATCACCACGGACTACAACCTCAACAAGGTGGCCCGCCTCAAAGGGGTGGAGGTCCTCAATATCAACGAGCTGGCCTTGGCCCTGCGTCCGGTGGTCTCCCCCGGGGAAGAACTGCGGGTGGAAATCCTCAAGGAGGGCAAGGAGCGCCACCAAGGAGTGGGTTATCTTCCTGACGGGACCATGGTGGTCGTGGAAGGAGGCCGAGGCCTCATCGGCCAGGAGGTGGAGGTGGTGGTGACCAGTCTCCTTCAGACCCCCTCCGGGCGCATCATCTTTGCCCAGCCCAAGGCCCGGGCCCGGGTGGCTTAACATGGCCCGCATTCGCCTCCTTCCCGAGGCAGTGCGGGCGCGCATCGCCGCCGGAGAGGTGGTGGAACGGCCGGCCTCGGTGGTGAAGGAATTGGTGGAAAACGCCCTTGACGCCGGGGCCCGGCAGGTGAGGGTGGAACTGGAGGAGGGGGGACGCCGAAGGATCAAGGTGGTGGACGACGGAGAGGGGATGCCCCCAGAGGACCTCCGGCTCTGCTGGCAGGCCCACGCCACCAGCAAGATCTCCACCCCGGAAGATCTCTACCGGATCACCACTTACGGTTTTCGGGGAGAGGCCCTCCACAGCATCGCCCAGGTCTCAAGGCTTACCGTGGTCTCTCGTCCGCCTTCCCAGGAAGAGGGCTGGCTTCTGCGGGTGCTCTTCGGACAGGAGCAGGAGTTCCGGCCCTGCGGGGCCCCCTGCGGGACCACGGTGGTGGTGGAGGACCTTTTCGCCCGGTTCCCGGCTCGCCGGGCCTTTCTCAAGGGGCCCCGGGCGGAGACGGCCCGGGCGGTGGAGGTGGTGCGGCTTGCGGCCCTGGCCTGCCCGGAGGTGGCTTTCCAGGTCCAGCAAAACGGCCGGGAGCTCTTCGCCTTCACCGGGGGTTCGCGGCGCAGGCTCCTCTCTCAACTCCTTGGAGTCCCCGAGGAGGCCTTGAAGGGCGAGACCTTCAAGGAAAAAGATCTTCAGGCCGAATTTTTGCTAGTCTTACCGGAGAAGGCCCCTTCCTCGTCCCGTCATCTCTACCTTCTGGTGAACGACCGCGTGATCCGTGACCGGGCTCTGGCCGCCGCCCTGTGGGAAGGCCTGCGGGGGGTTTACCCTCCGGGAAAGGCCCCGGCCGGTCTCCTCGCCCTCTACCTCCCTCCGCACCTGGTAGATGTAAATGTGCATCCGGCCAAGTGGGAGGTCCGCTTCCGGCAGGAGCACGAGCTCTACCGCAGGATCAGGCGCTGGGCCGAAAGGCTTTTCCGACCCAGGATCTTCAAGGTTTCCCCTCGAGCGGAGGAAGATCTCCCTCTTTCTCCGGTTCCTTCTCCCAAGCCCCTTCAAGAGAGCCCGCGAGTGGCCGAGGAGGTGGCCCTATTTACTCCGGAGGTGGTCTCTTCCGGCCCCCGCTATTTGGGTCCCCTGGGGGAGAGTTATCTCCTCTTCGAGGAGGAGGGGGACCTCTTGATCCTCGATTTTCATGCCGCCCACGAGAGGCTCCTTTACGAAGAGCTCCTTTCCGGAGAGTCGAAAACGGAGCGTCTCCTTTTCCCGATGATTTTGGAGATTTCGGCCGAGGCCCAGGAGAGGCTGGCCGTCCTCCGGGAAGAGCTCGCCGCCCTGGGATTTTCTCTACAGGAGGCCGGGCCACGGGAAGTGCTGGTGAAGGAAGTCCCTGCAGGGCTGGGGCTTTCGGCAGTGGAAGCCCTGAAGGGAGTCTTAGAAGAGGGTCTGGCCCCGGAAAGGGTACGGGAGGAGCTCGCCGCGCGTCTGGCCTGCCACGGGGCCCGTCGCTCTGGGGAAAGGCTCTCTGCGGAGGAGGCCCGCCAGCTCCTCTTTGCGGTAAGGGAAAAAGGGCTTGAGCGATGCCCTCACGGACGCCCCCTCTGGATTATCCTCCGTCGAGATGAGCTCGACCGCCGTTTCGGACGCAAGTGAGAGGCCCAAGGTGGTAGCGGTGGTAGGGCCCACCGGGGTGGGCAAAAGCGCCCTGGCCGTGGAAATCGCCGAGCGTTTCCAGGGAGAGGTGGTCAATTTCGATTCGGTCCAGGTCTATCGAGGGCTGGATATCGGGGCCGCCAAACCCTCGCCGGAGGAACGCTCCCGGGTGCCCCATCATCTCTTTGACATCCTGGAGCCCTGGGAGGAATTCAACGCCGCGGCTTATGCCCAGCGGGCGGAGAGGGTTATCCGGGAGATCGTGGCCCGGGGCCAGCTCCCCGTGCTGGTCGGAGGCACGGGCCTTTACCTCAAGGCCCTGCTTCACGGACTCTTTCCGGTGGAGGTCCCCCGCAAGCTGCGGGAGGAATTGCGTCAGAGGTTGGAGAGGGAGGGGCTGGAGTCCCTTTACGCCGAGCTCCTGCGGGTGGACCCTCAGGCCGCCCAACGCATCCATCCCCACGACCGGGTGCGTATCTTGCGGGCCCTGGAGGTCTTCTACGCTACGGGAAAGCCCTTCTCCGAGCTGGCCCGCGAGCACGCCTTCCAGGAGCAGCGCTTCCGGGCCCTGAAGATCGGGCTTTATCTTCCCCGGGCGGAGCTCTACCGGCGTCTCGAGGAACGGGTGGAGAAGATGCTGGCTCAGGGCCTCTTGGAGGAGGTGCAAGGGCTTCTGGCCCGGGGGCTCTCTCCGGGCTTGAAACCCCTTCAGGCCATAGGCTATCGGCACATGATCGCCTATCTTCAGGGAAGGATGTCTCTCCAAGAGGCGGTGCGCCTGATGAAAAGGGACACCCGGCGCTACGCCAAGCGCCAGCTCACCTGGTTTCGCGCCGACCCGGAGGTGCACTGGTTCCACCCGGAGGAGAAAGAAAAGATCTTCCAACTTATAAACCAGTTTCTCACCACTTCTTAGATTAGGGGAGCTCTTGGAGACCTACGGCGTAGGCTAGGCGCGCCCGAGCGATCTCGTAGGCTGCGAGCGCAGCGATTTCGTGGGTCTCGGCCTGGGTAAGGAGGGTCTCGGCGTCCATCACATCCGTGGTGTCGGAAAGGCCCTCCCGGAAACGGGCCCGCTGAAGGCGGAAGTTCTCCCGGGCCGCGGCCACCCCCTTGCGGGCTGCCTCCACCTCCTTCCGAGCCGCCTGAAGCCCCAGGTAAGCCTCCTTGACCTCGAGGGCCACCTGATCCCGGATCTCTTTCAGAAGAAATTTCTGGGCGGCAAGCTCCGCCCGGGCCGCGGCCACCTCCTGACCCCGCAGCCCCCAGTCCCAGAGCTCCCAGTTCAGGGAGAGCCCCACCCAGGCGTTTTCCCGGTCGGCGTAAGGGTTTTCCGAAAGGTTAAAGCTGTCCCCTCGCTTGTAATATTGGGCCTCGAGATCGAGCCAAGGGAAGTAACGGCTCCGGGCCAATCCCACTTCTTTTTCCCGTCTTTTCACCGCAAGCTCCGCGGCCTGCACCTCCGGACGCTTCCGCAGAGCAAGCTTTACTAGACTCTGGTAAGCCTCTTTCACCGGCTCTTCCGGAAATTCCGGGACTACTTTTAGGGGAGCGGAAAGGGGACGCTGGAGGAGGAGGTTGAGCCGGGCCCGGGCCACGGCCAGCCGGTTTTCCGCGGCCACCAGACGATAACGGGCCTCCTCTACCTGGGCCTCGGCCTCGAGAAGCTGGTTGCGGGCCACCAGGCCCTCTCGTAAGAATCCCCGGACATCCCGGAGATGGGCCCGGCGGCGGGCCAGCGACTTCCGGGCCAGCTCCACCTCCTTCTCCGCCTGAACCAGCCCGAAGTAGGCCTCTCTCACCCGTAAAAGGAGCTCCTGTCGGGTGCGGGTTTCCTCCACTTCCGAAAGTCGAACGGCTAACTGGGCCAGACGGTGGCGAAGGGAAATGGCCAGCCCGTGAAATACCGGAAGCTTAAGGGTTACCGCCAGTAAGGCCTCCTCTCGATCCCTTATGGGATAAGAGCCGAAAGGGGGGATCTTGACTATCTCCCGATCCCGATAAGCCCGATATTCGTAGGTCCCGTAGAGCTTGGGAAAGTGCTCCCGAAAGGCCGCCTTTTCCCGGGCCCGGGCCGCCTTGCGGCGCAAGAACGCGGCTGCGGAAGGTCGATCAGCGTGCTCCGGAGCATCGGAAAACAAACGCCGCAATTCGGCATCGAACGAATACCCACCTTCGAGCCCGTAGCGGGTGCGTTTTTCATGGTAGTGTTCCCGCAACGTCTTGCGGATGCGGCGCACCGGGTCGACGTGTTCCCGGGACACGATGCGCGGCTTCTGATCGCGGATCTGCGCCATCAATTGGTCGACAAACTCGAGCTTTTTCAGTGCCGGCC
>QOAM01000063.1 GCA_003978075.1 Thermodesulfatator sp.
CCTGTTTGCGTCCTGTGGCCACGCCAAAGGATATTCGGCGGCTCTGTGAGGAATCCCGGAAATACGGCATGGCTGGGGTATGTGTACCTCCGATTTATGTATCCCTGGCCCGGGACCTCTTAGCCGGTTCCTCGGTAAGGGTGGTCACGGTGGTGGGATTCCCTCTGGGGTTTGAGCCTAGAGAAATCAAGGCAGCCCAGGCCCAACGCTACCGAGATCTCGGGGCCCAGGAGCTGGACATGGTCCTCAATCTAGCCTTAGTGAAATCGGGAAATCTAGCTGAAGCCCTTTCGGAGGTGGAAGAGGTGGTCCGGGCGGCGGAGCCGAGCCCTCTTAAGGTCATCTTGGAGTGCGGCTATCTCAGTCAGGAAGAGAAGCGGGAGCTGGCCTCTCGACTCCCGGAAACCGGAGCGGCCTATCTCAAAACCGCTACCGGTTTCGGGCCGCAGGGGGCCACCGTGGAGGATGTGCGTCTTTTGGCAGAGGCCGTCCGAGGGCGGATGAAGATTAAGGCCGCCGGTGGGATCCGCACCCTGACCCAGGCCTTGGAGCTCTTAGAGGCCGGGGCCTCACGCCTAGGAACCAGTGCCGGAGCCCAAATTGTAAGGGAATATCTCCAGGAGAAGGCCCCCCCGGAGGTGGAAATATTTGTAGATGGGGCCTGTCTGGGTAATCCCGGCCCCGGGGGCTTCGCTGCCCTTCTGCGCACCCAGGGCCAGAAGAGGATCATTACCGGAGGTGAGGCCTTTACCACCAACAACCGTATGGAGTTGCGGGCAGCTATTGAGGCCCTCAAGCTCCTGAAACGCCCCTGTCGGGTGAGGATCTACACCGACTCCAGGTATCTTCTCTCGGGGGCCACGGAGTGGCTCCCGCGCTGGGAAAAGAGAGGGTTTCGCACCTCGGGGGGTAAGCCGGTAAAAAACCAGGATCTCTGGGAGGAACTCGCGCGACTCCTCCGGGTGCATGAGGTGGAGTGGACCTGGGTGGAGGGCCATGCTGGGTGTCCGGAAAACGAGGAGTGTGACCGTTTAGCGCGGCAGGAGGCCCGCAGGAGACGATGAGAACCCCTCGGATTCCCTTGAGCAAGACCTGGTGGGGCGAGCAATGGCTCAAGGCCCTAGAGGAACTGGGACGATTCTGGCCCAACCGTCTCCCCCGGGGCCGAAGATACGCCCGCTCCGGGGCCGTGGTGGACCTTTCCCTCCGGCCCGCCCTAGTGGAAGCCCGGGTCCAGGGAACCCGCCCCACCCCTTACCGGGTGAAGATTCGACTTCGCCCTTTTCAAGACCAAGAAAAGGAGGCCCTCTTTCAGGCCCTGGAGTCTAAGCCCTTCATCACCGCGGCCCTCTTGCGCTTGGAGATGCCCCCGCAAATCCTTGCCGTACTGGCTGCCAAGGGCCTGGAACTTATCCCTCGCGACCCCGAAGAGTTCTGGACCTCCTGCTCCTGCCCGGACTGGGCCAACCCCTGCAAACACATCGCCGCGGTGTTTTACACCTTGACCCAGGCCATAGATAGCGACCCCTTCACCCTCTTTCTCCTGCGAGGGGTGTCCCGTGAGGAGATCTTGAGCCGTCTTCAGCTCCTCCAGAGGGAGGAGGAAGTAACCCTCGAGGAATTCCATCCCCGAAAGGGGGATCTGGAAAGGTTTTACGCCTTTCGAAAAGACGAGCCCCTGCCACCGCTTCATATTCCGGAAGGGGCCCCGGATTTCATCTTTTCCCTGCTCACCAAGGCCCCGGTGTTTTATCCCCGGGGAGATCTCCGGCGGGAGTTGTCACGCCTCTATCAAGAGGTGAGCCAATTCTCTCTGGAGGATTTTGCTCATCCTTTAGATAGGCCCTGGGAGAGGGATGCCGAGGCCCTCTATTTCCCCGAGGAAAAGAAACTCTTCCTCACCCATTCCCAACCCACCGGCTATCGGGCCAGAGTCTTGCGCTGGGAGGGGGAGTGGCGCTGGAGGCGTCCCTCAGGCTATCCCTTGAGTCCTGCCGAGGCCCTCCCCTGGCTCCTGGAGCTCTCCTTAGAGGAAGATCTCTCCCCTTCCCTCAAGACCTATGTGTACCTTTCCCATCTGGCCTGGGGCCTGGTGATTAAGGGGCATTTTATCCCCCAGGTGAAAAGGCAAGGGCCTTACTACCTCCTGCGTTTCCGCCCCTATTATCTCTTTTCCCAGGTCAGGGAATTGATGGAAGCGGTAGCCCAATCCGCCCCGCTTTCCTCCTTCTTGCAGGAAAAGAACGGAGCTTATCTCCCTCCTCAAAGGGTCTTCCGGGATTTCCTGGAAGAGTTGGTGGATTTTTTGCTGAGACAAGGGGTCTCGCGGGCCAAAGTGCCGGGCTTCTTTAGTCTGAAAAAATACCGCCCGGAGGATCCTGTAGAAAAGGCCTTTTGGGAGGGGTTGTCCTCCTGGCTGGCTCCCCTGGAGGCTGCGGAAAAGGGTAATCGGGGAGAGCTTTCCTTCCTCCTCGAAGAAAAGCGCAAGTACTGGTACCTCTCTCTTTTGCTCCGAAACAAGCCCCTCTCTCAGGGATTCTCCGAACTTCCTCTCGAAGAAAGAAAGGGCCTTCTCGAGACCCTGGGGATCCTCTCTCGGGCCTTTCCCGTGCTGAAGGGCCTTGAAAGCCGCAAGGGCCTCGCAGAGAGGGTCAAACTCTCCTCCGAAGACCTCCTCACCATTTTGGGCTCCGGGAAGAGCCTCCTTAAGGCCCTAGATGTCCCGGTGGTGGTAAGGGGGAAGCTCAAACTGATCGAGGGCCTCAAGCTCAAGGCCTACGCCAGAGGGAAAGCGACCACCTCCTCGGGGGTGCTTTCCCTGGATCAACTCCTGCATTTCGACCTGAAGGTGGCCCTCGGAGACCAAGAACTTTCCTTCGAGGAGTTGCAAGAGATCCTTCAGGGTGATTCCCCCCTCTTCCGGCTGAAAGACGAATTCTATCTCCTTTCTCCGGAAGAATTCTCGCGTTTGAAAAAACTCTTGACCCAGGAACCCGTCCTGACCGGACCCCAGGCCCTCCGGACCACCCTGGCAGAGGAGGTCGAATTCGGCAGGGAATATTTCCCTCTCGAGCCCCCGCCGGAGGTCCGGGAGTTTTTCGAGCAGTTAAGGGAGCGGATCAAGGATCTTTATCCTCCTCCGACGGTTAAGGCCCGTCTTCGGCCCTATCAGCTCAAGGGTTTTCGCTGGCTGGTGGGCACCCTCCTTGCCGGATTCGGGGCCTGTCTAGCCGACGACATGGGCCTGGGGAAGACCCTCCAGACCATCTGTCTCATCGCCTACCTGCTGGAGGAAAGAAAGATCAAGAGGACCCTGATCGTGGCCCCCACCACCCTTTTGGGGAATTGGCAGGCCGAGTTCGCCCGCTTTGCCCCGGAGATCGAGACCGCCCTTTACCACGGCCCGGGACGCCGGAGGGTGGAGGCCCCGGTGCTCATCACCTCCTACGGGACCTTGAGGAGCGACCAGGAGGAACTGGAGCAGGCGGGATTTGACCTGGTGGTGCTGGATGAGGCCCAGAACATCAAGAACCCTGAGGCCGCCCAGACCCGGGCGGTCTACCGTCTAGCCTCCGCCCCCTATCGGGTGGCGCTTTCCGGCACCCCCATAGAGAACCGCCTTCTTGAGCTCTGGAGCCTCTTTCGCTTTCTTAATCCCGGTCTTTTGGGCAGCCGCCAGCGTTTCCTGGAGCTTTGGGCCCGTCCCATTGAATTCTGGGGCGATCAGAAGGCCCGGGAGCGCCTGCGGCGGGTAATAGCTCCCTTCATTCTGCGTCGGGAAAAGAGGGACCCGGCCATCGCCCCGGAACTCCCGGAGAAGATGGAAAAGGATGAGTGGTGTTTCCTCACCCCGCCTCAGGCCGCCCTTTATCAAAAAGTAGTAGAGGAGATCTTCAAAAAGATCGAAAGGAGCGAGGGGCTCGAGCGCCGGGGCCTGGTCCTCAAGCTGCTCCTCCTGCTCAAGCAGATCTGCGATCATCCGAGCCTCTATTTCAAGCACCGTACGGGAAAGGTGGAAGATTCGGGCAAGCTCTTGAGGCTGGTGGAACTCTTGGAGGAGATTCGGAATCAGGGAGAAAAGGTCCTCATCTTTTCGCAGTTTCGCACTATGGGAGAACTTATTTGCCAGGTGGTAAGCGAGCGCTTCGGGGAGACCCCCTTTTTCCTCCACGGAGGGGTCTCGCGAAAGAAGAGGGAGGAGCTAGTGCAGCGTTTCGAAAGGGGTGAGGGCCCCTTTGTCTTTGTGTTGTCCCTTAAGGCCGGGGGTACGGGGCTTAATCTGGTCTCCGCCACCCAGGTGGTGCACTACGACCTCTGGTGGAACCCGGCGGTGGAGTCTCAGGCCACCGACCGGGCCTATCGCATAGGGCAGACCCGAAACGTCCTGGTGCATCGTCTCCTCACGCGCCACACCCTGGAAGAAAAGATCAACGCCCTCCTTTCCCGGAAAAAGGAATTGGCTGAAAGCATCGTCTCCGCCGGAGAGAAGTGGATTACCGAACTCTCAAACGAGGAACTCCGTGAGCTGGTGGCCCTGGAAAACTAAGGTGAAAGGCAGGCCCGGGACAAAGCCGCCTGAAAAGGGGGACTTACGCAGAGGTCTCCGGTAGACTAATTTGTTAGCCACAAATAGTTTTGCAAACTAGATTTGGGGGCGCAGTCCTCAAGGGAAGGAGAGTTTCTAAAAAAATGCATAATTTGAGGCAGGAGGTGGGCCATGTTCTTTCCCGAGTATCGCCCTCGCAGGCTTCGGCGCACCGAGGCCTTGAGGTCCATGGTGCGGGAAACAGAGCTTTCCGTGAGGCATCTCATCTATCCCCTCTTTGTCTGTCCGGGAAAGGGGGTGCGGCAGGAGGTCTCTTCCATGCCGGGGGTATACCGGCTCTCGGTGGACGAAGCCGTGCGCGAGGCCCGGGAGGTCTTCGAGCTGGGAATCCCGGCGGTTATCCTCTTTGGCATTCCGGAGAAGAAAGACGAGGTGGGTTCGGAGGCCTACGCCAAAAAGGGGATCATTCAGCGGGCCCTGGAGGCCCTCAAGAAGGCCGTCCCGGATCTCATCCTGATCACGGATGTCTGTCTCTGTGAATATACTAGCCACGGCCATTGCGGGATCCTTAAAGGCAAAGAGGTAGACAATGACGCCACGCTGGAGGTCTTGGCCCGCACTGCGGTTTCCCACGCCAAGGCCGGGGCGGACATGGTGGCCCCTTCGGACATGATGGACGGGCGGGTGGCCCGCATCCGCGAGGCCCTGGACGAGGCAGGGTTTAGTCACATTCCCATCCTGTCTTATGCCGTAAAATACTGTTCCGCCTTTTACGGGCCCTTCCGGGAGGCCGCGGACTCCGCCCCCAAATTTGGTGACCGGCGAAGCTACCAGATGGACCCGGCCAACGCCCGCGAGGCCCTGCGCGAGGCCGCCCTGGATATCGAAGAAGGGGCGGACATCATCATGGTCAAGCCGGCCCTGCCCTATCTGGACATCATCCGGACCCTGCGGGAGGAATTCAACCATCCTATTGCGGCCTATCAGGTAAGCGGGGAGTACGCCATGATCAAGGCCGCGGCCCGGCTGGGCTGGTTGGACGAGGAGCGGGTCATGCTGGAGAGTCTGCTTTCCATCCGCCGGGCCGGAGCGGATATTATCATCACCTATTTCGCCAAGGAAGTGGCCCGCAGACTGGGAAAATAAGGCCGGATCCCCTTCGAAAAAGGAAGAACTTATGGGCTGGATCTTGGTAACCGGAGCGGCGGGTTTTATCGGCTGGCGGACGGCGGAGTTCCTTCTTGAGGAAGGCCAGCAGGTCTTGGGGGTGGACAACCTCAACGACTACTATGATCCGCGTCTGAAACTCTGGCGCAAGGAGCAGCTCCTCCGTTATCCCCGTTTCCGCTTCTTTGAGGTGGACATCGCCAATTGGGGGGCCCTTTCGGTGCTCTTTGAGGCCTTCGAGATCAAGGCTGTGGTGAACCTCGCGGCCCGGGCCGGGGTGCGGGCCAGTTTGGAGGACCCCTGGGTCTATTACCGCACCAACCTGGAAGGCACCCTCAACCTCCTGGAGCTCATGCGGCGACACGGGGTTTCCAAGATGGTCCTGGCCTCCACTTCCTCCATTTACGCCGGCTCCCCTCTCCCCTATCGAGAGGACCTCCCGGTGAATCAGCCCCTTTCCCCCTACGCCGCGAGCAAGAAGGGGGCCGAGGTGCTGGCCTACACCTATCACCACCTTTACGGGCTGGACATCTCTGTTCTGCGCTACTTCACGGTCTTCGGTCCGGCAGGTCGGCCGGATATGAGCTATTTCCGATTTATCCACTGGATCGAGCAAGGGCGTCCGGTGATCGTTTACGGGGACGGGGAGCAGGCCCGAGACTTCACTTATGTGGACGACATCGCCCGGGGCACCATCTTGGCCCTGAAGCCCTTGGGCTATGAGATCATCAACCTGGGAGGGGGGCGCCACCCGGTCTCCATCAACACCTTGATCTCCAAGATCGAGACTCTTCTCGGCCGAAAGGCCCGGGTGGAGTATCGGGAGTTTCACCGTGCGGACCTGCGGGTCACCTGGGCAGAGATAGAAAAGGCCAAGCGTCTCCTGGGGTGGACTCCCCAGGTCTCCCTGGACGAGGGGCTGCGCCGCACCGTGGAGTGGCACCTGGAAAACCGGAGCTGGCTCCGAGAGCTTCGCCTTTGAGCTTGCAGAGATCAGGAGCCCTTCCGACGCCTGCGGCCCCGGGAGGGCCGCCCCCGGGGAGTAAGGAGGGTGATCCTAAGCACCTCGTCCAGATGCCTCACCGGGACAAAATCGATCTTTCGCCGCAGCTCCGGAGGGATATCCTCCAGATCCTTGAGATTCTTCTCCGGCAGGAGCACCTTACGGATCCCCTTCCGCAGAGCGGCTAGCGACTTCTCCTTGATTCCCCCCACCGGGAGGATCTTTCCCCGCAGGGTGATCTCCCCGGTCATGGCTACATCCTTACGCACCGGCCTCTGGGAGAGGGCGGAGATCATGGCCACCGCCATGGTCACCCCGGCACTGGGTCCGTCTTTAGGGATGGCCCCGGAGGGGATGTGGATGTGGAGGTCGTACTTTTCGTAGAACTTGGAAGGGATCTGGAGCTCTTTGGCCCGGGCCCGGATGTAAGACAGGGCGGCCTGGGCGCTTTCCTTCATAATGTCCCCGAGTTGGCCGGTGAGAATGAGATTGCCCTTGCCTTCCATCACCGTGACCTCGATGTAAAGGACCTCGCCTCCGTAAGGGGTCCAGGCCAGACCGGTGGCCACCCCGACCTCGTCTTCCTCTTGAGAGAGCTCTTCTACATACTCTGGAGGGCCTAGATACTTGGCCAGGTTGGCCGGGGTGATGCGAAAGGGTCCCTTCTCGCCTTCGGCCAGCCTCCGGGCCACCTTGCGGCACAGGGCGGCGAGCTTTCTTTCCAGCTCCCGCACCCCGGCCTCGGAGGTGTATTCGGAGATGACCTTGAAGATGGTTCGGTCCGAGAGGCGAAGGTGATCTTCGGAGAGGCCGTGCTCCTTGAGCTGCCGCGGCAGGAGGTAGCGCCGGGCGATCACCAGTTTTTCCTCCGGGGTGTAGCCCGAAAGGTAGATGACCTCCATGCGGTCCAGCAGGGCCGGGGGAATGGGGTCGGTCATGTTGGCCGTGGCAATGAACATGACCCGGGAGAGATCGAAGGGGACCCCGAGATAGTGATCCACGAACTCCTTGTTCTGTTCGGGATCCAGGACCTCGAGCAGGGCCGCGGCAGGGTCTCCCTGAAAGTCGGCACAGAGCTTGTCCACCTCATCAATCATGAAAACGGGGTTATTGACCTGAACCTGCTTAAGACCTTGAATGATGCGACCGGGGAGGGCCCCCACATAGGTCCGCCGGTGGCCCCGGATCTCGGCCTCGTCCCGGACCCCGCCCAAGGAAACGCGCACGAATTTGCGTCCCAGGGCTCGGGCAATGGAGCGTCCCAGGCTGGTCTTTCCCACCCCCGGAGGCCCCACGAAACAAAGGATGGGGCCCTTGGCCTGGGGATTGAGCTTCTTCACCGCCAGGTATTCCAGGAGACGCTCCTTCACCTTCGCCAGGTCATAGTGGTCTTCGTCCAGGATGCGCTTGGCTTCCTTAAGGTCTAGACGGTCTCTAGTGCTCTTTTTCCAGGGAAGTTCGATGAGCCAGTCCAGATAGGTGCGGATGACCGTGGCTTCTGCGGCGTCGGGATGCATCATCTCCAGACGCGAGAGCTGCTTCAGGGCCTCTTTTTCCACTTCTTTGGGCATGCGGGCCTTCTTGATCTTCTCCCGGAGCTCCTCGATCTCGGCCTCGAGCTCTTCGGTCTCCCCGAGCTCCCGCTTGATGGCCCGCAATTGCTCCCGCAAAAAATACTCCCTCTGGGAGCGGGCCATTTCTTCCTGGGCCTCGGTCTGGATCTTGGCCTGAAGGCTGGCGATCTCGAATTCCCGCTGAAGATAGCGATTGATCTTCTCTAGACGGCTCAACCCGTCGTAGGTCTCCAGCAGCTCTTGGGCCTCGGAGATCTTGAAACGCACATGGGCGGCGATGAGATCGGCCAGCTTCCCCGGCTCCTCCACCGAGGCCAAGAGGGCGGAAAGATCGGGGTTGAGGAGCCCCCTGAGGGCCAGGACCTTCTCCGCGGTCTCCCGGACCGAGCGCATCAGGGCCTCGGTAGCCACGGTAAGGGTCTCGGGCTCCTTCTCGCGCACCGGCTCGATGCGCACTTTGAAAAAGGGCTGGGTCTGGAGGTAGTCCTTGACCTCCACCCGGGCCAGGATCTGCACCAGCACCTTGAGCCGGTCCTCCGGCAGATTGAAGGTCCGGATGATGAGCCCTACTACACCTACTGCATAGAGTTTTTCAGGATCCGGGTCCTCCTCTAGAGGGTCTTTTTGCGTGACCAGCACCAGGAGTTTTTCCCCGGAGAGGGCCTCGGAGACCGCAGCCAGGCTCTTTTCCCGCCCCACAAAGAGGGGGATCACCATCCCTGGAAAAAGGACGATGTCCCGGATGGCCATCAGGGGAAGGACCTCCGGGACCTCGATGCTTTCCCCTTCGCGCAGTTCCGGACTAACAAAAGAAGTATCTTCGGTCATGGTCTCTCGGGCCTCCTTTCTCCAAAAAGCGCGCTGCGCATGAAGAGCCGCGCCTCGCGTGAAAGTTCGTAATAGGTATGGTTCATGTGTTTGGCCTTGCGTAGCCCCTTCTTCTTGAGGAATCTTCCTGTAACTCTTTCGAGAAAACCCAGGGATTGCAAGCGTCGAAGCCGGCGCATGGTCTCCGCCAGATCCATCCCCAGTCTCCGGGAAAGGAACTTGGCACAATCCGGAGCCAGGGCGTAGAGGTCGCGCAGGATGCGCCAGTCCTCCTCGTCGAGAATGCCCCAGGGGAGCATTGGTTAATTTTAATCACGATCTTGAAGGCTGGCCACAATCCGTTTATCTTCTGGAAAAAATTGGCGGGAGGGTGAGATGGCTGAGGAAATCAAAGAGGAGATGCAGGCTCAAGCGGGAGAGACTTCGGAGACGCAAGAGGGTGGTCTTCCCCCGCTTCCCAAGAAGCTCGAAAAGATGACCATCAAAGAGTTGCGGGAGATAGCCCTGCAGATCCCGGAGATTTCCGGGGTCCACGGCATGAACAAGGAGGAACTCATCTCTGCCCTGAAGAAGGTTTACGGGATCGAGGAGGCCCCGCGGCGGGTGGGGGGCTCCATGCGGGAGCTCAAGGCCAAGATCCAAAAGTTCCGGCAGCTGGCGGAAAAGGCCCGGGCGGAAAGAGACTGGGCCCGTTATACACGCTACCGCAAGCTGGCCTCCCGCTTCAAGAAGCGCACCCGCAAGCTGGCCCGCGCCGCGGCCTAGAAGGCAGACCCCGAAGAGTCTCAGCCCCCGGGTTCACCCTCGTTCATAACTTTTCGGAGGTATCCAAGGTGCAGGTTTTTTTAAGAAGCTTAAAAATCTCTCATTGGGCCTTCCTTTACTTATCTTCTGTCAAGCTGAGGGGATAAGGACGGGGAAGGAAGAGCTTTTCGTAAAGATACAGGGCGTAGCGGTCGGTCATTCCGGCAATAAAATCGCAGACCACCCGTTCCTTAGGAACCCCCTCTTCATAGCAGGGCATTTCCTTTTCCCAGACCTTTTCTTTCTGCAGGTAATATTCGAAGAGGTGGATGAGGACGCGGCGGGCCTTTTCGAATTCCCGTCGAACTTGAGGAGCGCGATAAACCCTTTCAAAAAGAAACTCGCGCAGTTCTTCCAGGGCTTGGAGCACCGGGCGAGAAAGACGGAGACGGCGCTCCCTTGCCGCTAGGGTCTCCCGCACCACATCCTGCACCACGGTGTTGATGCGGGCTGCGTGTCTCTGTCCGAGGACGGAGAGGGCTCTCTGAGGAAGGTCCCGTTCCCGGAGGATCCCGGCCCGCAAGGCGTCATCCAGGTCGTGATTCACATAGGCAATAAGGTCCGCCAGGCGCACCACCTCGGCCTCCAAGGTGAGTGGAGGGTCCTCTTCCGGGGAGAGGATGGGCCCCAGGCCCTTGGAATGTTTGAGAATGCCGTCCCGGACCTCATGAGTGAGGTTAAGTCCTCGCCCCTCTTTTTCTAGGTAATCCACCACGCGCAGGCTCTGCTCGTAATGCCGAAAGCCCCCGGGGACCAGTTCGTTCAACACCTCTTCCCCCGCGTGTCCGAAAGGGGTGTGCCCTAAGTCGTGCCCCAGGGCAATGGCCTCGGTGAGGTCTTCATTGAGCCTGAGGGCCCGGGCGATGGTGCGGGCGATCTGGGCCACCTCTAGGGTATGGGTAAGGCGGGTGCGGTAGTGGTCCCCGGTGGGGGCCAGAAAGACCTGGGTCTTGTGTTTGAGACGCCGGAAGGCTTTACTGTGAATGATTCGATCGCGGTCCCGTTGAAAGCAGGTGCGTAGGGGACACTCCGGCTCCGGCTTTGGTCTTCCCCGTGATCTGGCGGCTCGAGCCGCCCAGGGAGAAAGGATTTCTTCTTCCAGGGCTTCCCACCTCTCCCGCGGCGTCATTTGCGTTTTCTGAGATCCGGTGCTGATGATCTCCTAAAGAAAAGAGCTTATCCTTTCCCCCAAATCCTACGGGATCCTAACTTAGCTTCATCGCGGATTTCCGGGCTGCTATCCAGGACAAAAGGCCTCTCCCTGTCCTTTTGTAAAGCAAGATAGCACACCGATAAGAAGCGGTACTTAAAAGAGGTGACGAAAGGTGCTGGAGCCCTTGACCTGGACGGGCTTGCACTCTCCTACATTGGCCGTGGCGTTGCAGGAGAGCTGCCACTCGATAGCCCACTTGGGGTCGTCGCTCTCGTTTTTGACTTTAAGGGTGTAGCCGGTGGTGCCGTTGTCTGGGCACTGAGAGACGGTGATGTAGAACTTGCGCCGGTTGTCCTTGCCGGAATTCAGCGAGTACCGGTTGTCCGCGGAGTCATCGTTGAAGCCCGGAAGATCTTCTATCTTACAGGCGTAGCGGTCGTGGTCGGCGTAGTATTCTTCCTCAGCCACTTTGGCCGCCAGGAGCACGGAGACCGGATCCACCTCAAAGGCTGAACGAAAGTAGTGCTGATAGATACCAAAGGAGACCGCAGCCAAAATGGCCAGCAGAGCTATCACTATCATCAATTCTACCAGGCTAAAAGCCTTCCTTCGGCACATCCTCCTACCCCCTTAAAAGATATCCTCTTAGAGGAGTCCGTAGGTGCGCAAGACCTCCGCCAGGCGCTTGTCCTCCCGGGCAAGCTCCCTCAGGGCCTCTATCACCCTCCTCAACTTCCCCTCACCTTCCACATAATCCACCGCCTCCTCACGGGCCTTTCGAATGATCGTTCTCCGATCCCAGTA
>QOAM01000039.1 GCA_003978075.1 Thermodesulfatator sp.
CCATCCAATTATTTGGTAGTATCACAAATTTGTTGTTCCAGTGAGGCCATTTCGTCTCTATGAAGATGAAGTATTTTCATGAATTCAAAATGAGCCCTTGCACCTTTTAAGTCAAATGAGTGAGTTTTCTCGTCAAATTCCAGTATTTCATCATTATGACTGCAAGAAATATCAAACTCTTTTCCAAATTCCTCAAGAATCGAAGCAGTTCCTGGCAAAGTTGAATTGTCTTCCAAAGACAAAGGCAATATCAGTGTTTTTGTTTTTTTAACTGTATTTCTGAGACAGAACACAGATGATACCTCTCTGATTATGTATGGCTTGGACAATTTCTCAAATTCTTCAAAATTGATGGAAGACAGCCATATGTTGATTTCAGCCTCTGTCATCTCCTTAAACTGCTTTGATGCTGGTGGGATGTGGTTCAAGGACAATTTAAGAAGCTTTATATAGTAAGCATCTAAGAAATTAGACCAAAGTTGGTTGTGATCAGCCATAGAATCTGAGAAAAAGAAAGATTAATCTACAATTATTAATATCATACATGACACACATGCATTATTTCATTAAGTCAAAACTGGTTCAACTTTTACCTAAGGAAATATCATCCACTGTTAACTCAGAGAAATCGATCTGGGAATGGACTGCAGTACTTTCACACTGAAGTAGCTCTACATGTATGCCATCCAGGTTTGGAACAATGGCCCCTCTTCCTATAATCATACATGATACATGTTATAGTCCCTAGATACATTTTGTAGTTCTCACTGGGTGTTTGAATAAATATGTTCACAAAAGAAAAAGAAAAGTGATTGGGAAAAGTTACTGCTGTAGAGGTAATGTAGACAAATACAGTGTATAATCTAGCAGGAGCAGTACATGTACATATAAATGACATTTCCTCTAACCTGTAAAATTCCACATCTTGGGGCTTAGCTTCTTGAACAGTCTATAGTGTCGCTTGTTTCCTTTATACATATTGATGTTGTCCATCAATAATATTACAGGTGATGATCTGGGGCATTCTTTATTGATAATATTTTGGAAATTATCAAGTCGTTCATCTAGATGTTTTGTCCTGGAAAATTGAACATTAAATATTGTAAAAAAATCAAGAGTTTTTTTCTTCTTCTGAAATACCTCAAACAAATGCTGAATGATTAGTGTATAAGATAAGTGTATTTGTTCCAGCAAAGGGGAAGTATAAATGGACACAATTACCACCCTACAATAGCAACAATAGTCAAACATCTCAGAGTTTTCAATTTATCTAAAGGAAAGTCAGCAATTTGAAGACTGTTTAGCATTGTCTGCTGTAGCTGGCTTTTATTGAAAGTTCTGACATCCGTGTGTTCGCTGTTGCTTTTGACTACAATAAATTCATTTCACAACTTACAGTGAATCCCAGTGGAGACTTAATCCAATAGAGTTGAGCATATTGATACATTGTTTTCCTCCTCCATAGGACATACACAGTAGACCAAATAACAGTTGAATGTCATTGGGATACTTCTGATTTCCTAATGAAATCAAACCAGATAATGCATGACTGGCACATTTCATTTTATAGCTGTGTGTTTTCATTTTATTAACATCTGTATCTTTCGTACTGCCAATCAAGGTTTCCAAAATGTCATTGATAAGAGGACAATCATTGGCAATTGTTGTGGCAAAGTTCAAGAATAAATGTTCATTGGTTGGCATGTCATCTCCTTGCAGATGACCACTACGAAACCCCAAATCACAACTTGTCTTGAATAATGTTAATTCATCTTTCAATTTCTTCTTTTGCTGGCTTGAAAGAATGTCATTATTCTCCTGTAACTTGGCGATTTCTTGCTGGTAGCCATTTATTAATGCAGTTAAATAGTTTTCCCTTGCCATAGCAAGACATCTGTATCTCCTCATGATATTCTGGGCATTTCTTTTCTGCAAAAATAAATTTGATTTACTTTGTTATCTTTATTATTAATTCCAATCAGTTTTTCTGCATATAGTGCCAGTTGTTTTGCAGTCTTTATTGATGTCAGACCCTATGATTGAGTAGAAGTTGGACAGCGGTTGAAACGTTTTTGATTATAATGATGGATGTTGATGTTGCCGAGTGCTGGCCCATACAGATACAGTGAGATACATGGAATAGTATACAAACCTCTTCTTCCAAAGCCATTTGTAGATCTTCCCAAATATTCGCCATGTCTTCCTCCATTTTCGGTTTTGAGAAAGACATAGCCCTACTCCTGGGCCGGAGTTAGAGGTAAAGCCCCTTGAGCAAGGTTTTTTCTTTTATCTTCTTCAGCGCCCCTTACTTTCCATTAGTACCAGATTTATACAGTCCCCTCAAAGGTCATCCCTTGTGTCTGACTTTTGGTTTATCCTCCTGTCCTTTGCCCTCACCTTCCGGGCGTCTATTACCACAGGAGACATCCTCAAAGAGAAAAGAACACGGCTCACCCATGAGGCCTGATTTCCTGTTTACAGACCTATCTGGGTGCCGGAAGGTGCCCCCGTTTGTTCCAACATCCGTGCGAATCCTTCTTTAGGAGTGGGGATCTTGCCTTTAACTATCCCTTTCCCTCTTTCTCTTGGGCCACAAAGACCGTATGCTATTGCAATGAACATCCATGCCGATATATATCTCCATAGGGCTGTACCTCCTTGTAATTTTTTGTGGCGCGACAAGCGACCACTTGGTTGCGGTATATATCTAAACCGCCCTGGAGGACAGCCTCTTTCATGGATACACTCATTGCCGCAAAGTCCCCACCTGTTCCAGGATCGGAGAAAAAGTGGGGACTTTCCCGTGGAATGGGTGGGGACTTTGCCCTGGAATCAGTGGGGACTTTCCTCTGTAATCACCGGGGACTTTGGACTGGAATACGCACTCATAGTATAATCGGTAAATGCTATCCTATTAAAGACCTCCGAGAAAGATTTCTCTCCGTAGAAAACCTCATGATTTTTTCGACCCCAAGACCTTGATATTCATAGGATTCTGATGTCGAGAAAAAGATACTTCATGCTAACTTATTCAGCCGATTTTCAGATTTCTAAAAGGAGAGAAGATCTGTTCCACCATTTGGGAGGCTTGTTGCCAGAGCTGGGGAAAGTTCTTGCGGGCCACCTCGCGGGCCTTTTCTGTGGGAAGAAGGCGGATACGGGTATCGAGCCGCTGACAATCTTCGTAAGAGAGTCCCAAAGATCCGGAAAAGGACTTCATCCCGCAGGTGAGGAAAGGGGTTTTCCGGAGAGGGTTTCAGCTCGTTTTTTTCAATAAGGCGGATGTAGATTAGACTACGAGCTGCCAAAAGGTCTTCTTCCACTGCACGTCTTTTTTCAAAGAGATAAAAGGCTGTAAGCCCATCCCCCGGAGCCGGCCACAGACCTGGATGAAGCTGACCCCTAATGGCCAAACGCACCAAATTACGCACCCTCAAACGGTAGCCTGAAGGAGGCCTCTGAGCTAGTTCTTTAACCAGATGGAGATGGATATAGCCTGCCTCCACATAAACTCTTTGGGCGGAGAAATCTTCCAAAAGCCGGCGCAGGGCCTTAGCCCGCAGAGTGTCTCGAAAGAGAAGGCGAGAGGCATCCGCCTGGGCGAAACGCTTGATTTTTTCCACCAGGGTCTCAAAAGGAGCCGTAAGGGAAGAATAAAACTCCAGAAGGCGTCCAAAAGTCTCGTGCTCGTGCCGATAGATCCGGGAAAGGCCGGGATCCCGAAGGATTTCTTCCGGGCTCTGTCCGGCGGCCAGACGGGCCTGAATTTCTTGAACCCCCTCCAAATAGGGTTCCACCTGAAGAACTCGCACACCCCGGACAAAGAGTTCCTGGAGCTTTGCGTAGAGGACCCGGGAATATTCTGGAAAGCCGGGTTCCGCACTCTCCAAGAAACGTTCCAAGGAGATCTGGCCGGTGAGCATGGCCTCCAGATCTGGATGCCGCGGTTCTTCCAAGACCACTGCTTCGCATCTTTGCATGAGGGCAAAGGCCTGAGGCAAAAATTCCAGGCGATGAGGGCTTAGGATGAGAAAGATTTCTCCCATTTCCCCGAAAAAATGCGGAGACTCTCCGGTAAAGATCTGCGAAAAACATACATCTGAGCCTGCAACCGACCGCCGTCTAAAAGTTCTACCTGGACTGTCTCCCGGCAATACTCGTCTTCCACCTCGTCTAGGAGGGAAATAATATCTTCTGGGACCTCGTAGAGCTCTCCCCAGACGAGGCCTCCTTCCTGAGGGCAGGCGGCAGGATAATCCCCTAAATCATAGAGGGCGAAACCCTGCACCCGCCCCTCCCCCAAAAAATTAGCCCCCTGGAGAAGCTTGTGCAGGGGTTGCCCTTGCCGAAGCGTTCCATATACAAAGAGAACCCTCTGAGAGAGCCCCTTTTTGGTTGGAGACTTCACCCCCCTCATAACACCTTCGAGACCTCAAAGGGCCTTCCCGTTGACCTTTTCTCTTTCGTCTCTTATCTTACCAACAAAAAGACTTTTAGGGAGAGAAGACTTGAAAGGAAGTGCCCTTCTTTTCATGTTGCTTTCCTGGAATATCATCACCGCATTGTGCACCTTTTGTTTCACCCGCATGTTTGCTGCGGGCCGCCAGGAGGGACACCGATCGCGGCGCCGGCGGTAGCCCCTAAGAGAGCCAAAAGGAGTTAAAATAGTTGTGTCCTTGGCCCTGGGGAAGAGACGGAGTGCTATAAATCTGATCCGGCAGCGGAGGTAACCCTGTCTCCTTCCGGCCTTTTCACCCCCCAGCCGCCACTCGCGGAGAGATTGAGACCGCGGGACTTTTCCGAATTCCGGGGACAGGAGCACCTCCTGGGCCAGGGCCGGCTCCTGCGACGCATGCTGGAGAGCCGTAAGGTCTCTTCCCTAATCTTGTGGGGGCCTCCGGGCTGTGGCAAGACTACCCTGGCCCGTCTTCTAGCCCGAGAAACCGGGGCCCGACTGGTCACTCTCTCCGCGGTGGACTCCGGGGTCAAGGACCTGCGCCGGGTAGTGGAGGAAGCCCGCCGAGCGCGAGAGCAGGGCCAAAAGATCGTCCTTTTCATTGACGAGATCCATCGTTTTAACAAGGCCCAGCAGGACTTTCTGCTCCCCTATGTGGAAAACGGTACAGTGATCCTCATTGGGGCCACCACGGAAAATCCCTCCTTTTCGGTGATTGCCCCTCTCCTTTCCCGCTGCAAGACCTTGATCCTGAGACCCCTTTCCTCTAGAGATATTCGCCAGCTCCTGGAACGGGCCCTAACTGACCCGGAAAGGGGCTACGGGAAGGAGTCTGTAGAAGTGGAGCCTGAGGTGCTGGACCTTTTGGCTGAGGCGGCCCAAGGGGACGCGCGGGTAGCCTTGAATCTCCTAGAGACCTTAGTAGAGAGCACTCCTCCCGGACCCGAGGGCCGAAAGCACATCGGCCTTGCGGATCTAGAGCGGGCCCTCTTGGAAAAACCCTTGCGGCACGACCGGGCGGGAGAGGAACACTACAATCTCCTTTCGGCCTTTCACAAAAGCCTGCGCGGAAGCGACCCCGACGCCGCCCTTTACTGGCTGGCCCGGCTCTTGGAGGCCGGAGAGGATCTCCGGGTGATCCTCCGCCGCCTCCTGGCCGCAGCTTCCGAAGATGTGGGAAACGCCGACCCCTTCGCCCTAGTAGTAGCCGTAGCCGCCAAGGAGGCTTGCGAATTTCTGGGACTTCCGGAGGGGGAGCTGGCCCTGGCGCAGGCCGCGGTCTACGTGGCCTGCGCCCCTAAAAGCAACGCGGTCTATCGGGGTCTAGCCGCAGCCAAGGAGGATGTGCGGCGTCACGGGGCCCTTCCTGTACCCCTGCACCTACGCAATCCAACAACCGCTCTGCTTCAGGCCTTGGGCTACGGCCGGGGCTACAAATACGCCCACGACTACCCCGGAGGCTTTGTAGAACAATCATACCTCCCCGATCCCCTCCGGGACCGCCGTTACTACCAGCCCAGCGACCGAGGCCTTGAGGCTACCCTGCGCGAGAGACTTCGGAAGTGGTGGCAAGGCAAGAAGGGTTAACAATGGGGTAATAGGTCTCCCCCACTTCGAAACATTTCCCTCTAAAAGCAAATAAATTCTCCACCACCTCTCAAATACCTGTGCATACGCGGATAGTATCCTCTAACCCAAATTTGACAGTTAAACCCACCGAGCATAAAGTGGGCCTTCCCGCCCTAAAAACCCTTGAAACGTCTCTGATTTTTCTTTTTATCCCTCTTCTCCTAACTAAATCCTTAATTTGTTGCTTCAAAAACAAGGATGGCTCCACTAGAACCTACCTCTACATCGTGGAGGGTAAGCGGGTTAACGGAAAAGTGCGTCAGAGGATAACCTGGGACGCCTGGAAAAGCTCCGGGAAGGGCAACTGGACAAGCTGATAGAGGGATTAACCAAGTTTTCCCGCAAACAGTGGATAGAGGCTCAGGCCCGGACTTTGGAGGCCAAATGGGCTAAGGACTTTGGTCCGGCGCTGGTCTTTCGGAGGTTATGGGAGAAGCTTGAGCTAGATCGTATTCTTCGGGATCTTCTTGCGGGGACGGAGATTTCCATAGACCTAGAGGAGGCGATTTTTGCCATGGTGTTGAATAGGCTTTCGAAGTACAGACTACATTTTCTCAGGGGTAGTGGGAAGATCTTTCCTCGGTCGAAGGTTCGTGAGGCGGTGAGAGACAGGTGGGAGAGCCGGCGGATAGTTTGGAGCTCTACCTAAAGCGCTTTAAAGAAAGGCCTTAATAGGCTTCAAGAGGCCATTTGGGGCCTAAAAGCGGTCCTTAAATAGGATTTCGTCCCTTAACATTCTTTAACCTCCGGAAACTTTCCTTGACATTTTTAGTAAAACCCGATAGGCTCAAGGTACTCCGGAGTGTTAGAAAAAATTGTATGAAGAAGGAGGTAGTGATGGCCGACATCAAGAAACACGACACACCGACGGTGGACGAATTAAAAAGTGGTCCGTGGCCCAGTTTTGTAGACGACATTTATTCTTACGCGGAGAAGCATCAGAAGCAGTCTTGTTTTGATCTCATGGGGCAGCTTGAACTTTCTTACAAGCACAAGGAGACGCATTGGAAGCACGGTGGTATCGTAGGGGTCTTCGGTTACGGTGGGGGGGTAATTGGGCGTTACTCCGACCAGCAGGAGAAGTTTCCGGCTATTTGGGCCTTCCATACTATTCGTGTGAATCAGCCGGCCTCCAAGTGGTATCATACCTCGCTCCTCCGTAAGCTCTGCGAGATGTGGGATCACCGGGGAAGCGGGCTTTTTAACTTTCATGGCTCTACGGGAGACGCCGTGCTTCTAGGTACGGTGACCGAGCAGTTGGAGCCGGTCTTTTTTGACCTCACCCATCAGTTCAACATGGACTTGGGAGGATCCGGGTCCAACTTAAGGACGCCTTCCTGTTGTGTGGGTAAGGCCCGTTGTGAGTGGAGCTGTCTGGATACGCAGGCTATCTGTTATGATCTCACCATGACTTATCAGGACGAGCTGCACCGTCCGGCCTTTCCTTACAAGTTCAAGTTCAAGATTTCGGGGTGCCCTAATGACTGTGTGGCGGCCATTGCCCGGGCAGATTGTTCCATTATCGGGACCTGGATCGACGATATTCAGATAGATCAGGAGGCGGTACGGGCCTATGTAGGAGGAGAGTTGAAGCCCAACGCTGGGGCCCATTCGGATCGGGATTGGGGTCCTTTTGATATCCAGAAAGAGGTGATTGATCTTTGTCCTACGCAGTGCATGTATTGGGATGAGAAGGAGAAAAAGCTTTACATCAACAATAAGGAGTGCAATCGTTGCATGCACTGTATCAATGTGATGCCGGAGGCCCTGCGTCCGGGTAAGGAGACCGGAGCCACCATCCTCATGGGGGCTAAGGCTCCGATCCTAGAGGGGGCGCAGCTTTCCACGGTGATTGTACCTTTTATGCGTATGGAGCCTCCTTATGACACTCTTAAGGAGCTTATTGATAAGGTCTGGGACTTCTGGATGGAGAACGGGAAGAACCGGGAGCGTGTGGGGGAGATCATGCAGCGGGTGGGGCTCAACCGCTTTATTACCGACATTTTAGGTCTGAAGCCCATCCCGCAGCATGTGCGTGAGCCGCGGTCCAATCCCTATGTGTTCTGGAAAGAGGAAGAGGTACCCGGTGGTTGGGAGCGTGATCTGGCTGAATTCCGTAAGCGTCACCCGGCTTAAGGGTGGTAGGCGGAAAGATTAAAAAATTCAGTTTAAGGAAGGAGGTAGGCAATGGCGGATAAGATTTACGAGGAAATTCAGAATACGCAGCTAGACGAGATTTACAGTAAGCCTTATGATCCGGAGTTGGCGGAAAAGCTCTTTAATCCCCAGAAGCCCATGGAAAACCGCATTACGGATATCGGGCCCCCTCACTACGCTCAGTTTTTCCCTCCGGAGATCAAGAAGAACTATGGGAAGTGGAAAAGCCATGAGATCGTGCAGCCCGGGGTTATCAAATATACCAGCGAAACGGGGGATGTGGTCTACGCGGTGCGGGTGGGAACCCCGCGCTTGATTACTTCGGATTATATACGGGAGGTCTGTGATATTGCGGATAAGTACTGTGGGGGTTATGTGCGGTGGACCACGCGTAATAACATTGAATTTCATGTGACTGACGAGGAAAAGTTGCGGGCCCTGCTGGATGATCTGAAGAGCCGCAAGCATCCGGGAGGCTCTTATAAGTTCCCTGTGGGAGGGACTGGGGCCTCGGTGACCAACATCGTGCACACACAGGGCTGGATCCACTGTCACACTCCGGCCATTGATGCTTCGGGAGTAGTTAAGTCTGTAATGGATGAACTTTTCGAATACTTCGGGAGTCACAAACTTCCGGCGCAGGTGCGGGTGGCCTTGGCCTGCTGTTTGAACATGTGCGGAGCGGTGCACTGTTCAGACATTGCTATTCTGGGTATTCACCGGAAGCCGCCTCTCATTGAGGATGACCGTCTCCAGTATGTGTGTGAGATTCCTCTGGTGGTAGCGGCCTGCCCGCTGGGGGCCATCAAGCCGGCTACGGTGGAGATTAACGGGGAGAAGAAAAAGACGGTACGGGTAAACAAAGAGCGCTGCATGTTTTGCGGAAACTGCTACACCATGTGTCCGGCCATGCCCTTGGCGGACCACGAGGGAGACGGGATTGCCATCCTGGTCGGGGGCAAGATCTCCAACCGGATTTCTCCTCCCAAGTTCTCTAAGCTGGTTATTCCTTATCTCCCGAACGAGCCTCCTCGGTGGCCCACGGTAGTGAAGACGGTAAAGAAGATCTTGGAGACCTATGCACAGCACGCTCGCAAGTATGAGCGGCTGGGTGAGTGGGCCGAGCGCATTGGTTGGGAGAAGTTCTTTGAGCTTTGCGAGATCCCCTTTACCGATAAGAGTATTGACGATTACCGGCTGGCCTACGATACCTATCGCACCTCGCTCCACTTCAAGTTCACCAGCCATGTAGAGCCCATGTAAAGTGGTCGGGGGAGGTTTGAGCCTCCCCCCTTCAAAAATTTTTATAAGGAGGGCTTAAAAGATGGCCATGGATAAAGAGGAATTGAAAAGGAAGATTATGGAGTTTATGGAAAAAAAATCAGGGGCGAAGTCCAAGGTGTATTTGAAGGATATGCAGAGGGCTATCCCGGACGCCTCGCCTCGGGACATTAAAAAGGCGGCCAACGAACTGGTGCAGGAGGGGAAGTTGGAGTATTTTTCCACGGGTTCCACGGTGATGTACGGTATCCCGGGGAAAGGGCAGCCGGTGGAGCAGAAGGGCTAGTTTTTTTCTAGTCTCTAGTTTTATTTTAAGAACGGATTTGAAAGGGGGGTAGCGAACCCCCTTTTTTTCTTTTTTGAGGGGGGTTCAAGGGTAAGTTCTGTAAAAGCTTAAAAAGGCAGAATTTGGTGGTAAAATCAGGCCCGGAGCAAGGGTGTATGGATTATACACCATAGGAAAAGTGAGAGGTTTTTACCCCGAGTTTGACAACTTGGAGGGCGGGGATGCCTATTTATGAATTTCACTGTGAGGAATGTGGAGAGGAGTTTGAGGTCTTGTGTCGCAATCGTGCGGAGGCCGAGGAGGTGAAGTGCCAGAAGTGCGGAAGCAGCAAGGTGAAACGCCTGATGAGCACCATTACCCCCATCGTGGATTCCGGGGGAAAGGCCTCGGATCGTCCCCGGGTGGCGGAAACCCATACTTGTGAGACCGGGACCTGTACCCACCTGGAACTGCCCGGATATAGCCGCTGATGGGCATGTCTCTGCGGGCCGTCCTCTTGGATGCTGAGGGGACCCTCCTCTATATCTACCCCTCGGTGGGAGAGATTTACGCCCGGGTGCTGGCAGGGGAGGGGCTCTTTCTACCAGCAGGGGAGCTGGACCAGAGGTTGCGTGCGCTCTGGCCTGTTTTCCGAAAAGCCTTCCGGGACCATTTCAGTCCGGAGGGCTGCCGCAAGAAGTGGGAAGAGCTCTTCCGACAGGTGGTGGCTCCGTGGCTTGACGGGCGAGCGGGGAGAGAGCTCTTTTTTCTGGTCTACGAGGCCTTTTCTCGCCCGGAGAATTTTCGGCTGGCCCCGGGGGCGCAGGAGGCCCTGGAAGCGCTGAAAAGGCAAGGCTTGAAGCTAGCTGTGCTTTCCAACTGGGACGAACGCCTGCCCCGCCTCCTGCGGGCCCTTCAATGGACGGATTACTTTGAGGCCGTCTTTCTGGCCTGCGAGATGGGGGTGGGGAAACCCGACCCACGGGCCTTTCATCGGGCCTGTGAAGCCCTAGGGGTGGCTCCGGAAGAAACCCTCATGATCGGAAACGACCCGGAGGATGATTATCAAGGGGCCCTAGCCGCAGGTCTGCGTGCGCGACTTTACCGGGGAGAGGATCTGCGGGATCTTTTGCGAGAGGAGGGCCTATGGCCGGGATAAAGGGTTTTTCCGAACTGGAAAGCCTTATGGCGGAGGTGGATCAGCGTTTTGAGGAGATCCGCAGGAGCTATCCTCGGGAGGTGCGTTGCCGCAAGGGTTGCACGGATTGCTGCTACGCCCCTTTTGACCTCTCTCTAGCCGAGGCCCTCTACCTAGCCCGGGCCTTTCGGTTGCTTCCTCGACGGGTGCGTCGGGAGGTGGAGCGCCGCTTAGAGAAGTACGCCAAGGAATGGGAGACCAAGGTCCCCAAGCCGGTGGACCCTTTCGCTCTCTCACGGGTGCGGCTTCGCTGCCCCTTTCTGGACGATCAGGGGCTTTGTGTGGTTTATCCTTTTCGACCGCTGACCTGCCGGGTTTACGGCCTTCCCCTTTTGGTAGGGGAGGAGACCGTGGTTTGCCCTCGTTCGAGATTTGAGCCGGGAAAGACCTATCCTACCGTCCTTTTCGGAGAGATTCTGCGGCGTCTAGCGGAAATCTCCGAAAAATTGATCCCTAAAGGGGGTAACCTCAGGGTTTCAGTGATCGGGGTGGTCCGAGGGGGTTTCCCCGGAGCCCATCTCCTGGAGGAGCCTTTTTAGGGCCTCTTCAGCCAGCTGGGCCTGCTGACGGGAGCCGATGCTTCGATAAATCTTGGCGGCCAAGGCATAGGCATCCTTAGCTGCTTCAAATCTACCCATTTTACGATAGATGTCTCCGATGCCGGCCAGCATGCGGGCTGCACGATGGGCATCCTTATACTTTTCGGCGATTTCAAGCCCTCGGTAGAGGTAAGGCAGGGCCTTTTCCGGCTGCTTTAATTCCTTGTACACATAGACGATCTTCTCCGTAAGGATGGCTGTGCCTAGCTCGTCCTGATATTCCTCACAGATGTCTAAGGCGATCTTGTAGGGCTTGAGGGCCTTCTCGAAGTTTCCCCGGTGGAAATAGAGATCTCCCATCTTTTCCGCGGCGTTGGCCGCCTCCTTGTGACACCCATGCTCCACAAAGACCCGATAGGCTTCTTCGTAGCGGGCCAGGGCATCGAGGCTGCGCCCCTGGGCGTACATGATTTGGGCTTCCTGGTACCATTTAAGGGCCTCGGCTACCTCGGGAGAGGTTCTCTCTTCCTCTTGCATAAAGTCCTCCTAGGGGTTTGATCGGAATTTTTGGAGGGTCTCGGTGGCCAATTCACCGATCTTATAGCTCTCAAAGGTATCCTCCTCTGGGAGGTAGATCTGAAAGGTGGCGGGGTCCTTCTTCAGGGGTTCAATTTGCCGGGCCACCTCTTTGAGGGAAAGGGCCCGGAGGATGAGGAGGGTGAGCCCCCGGACCAAGGGATCAGGATCTTGGAGGAGGGGAAGGACCCGGAAGGGTTTTTCCTGCAAGAGGAGCTGAGGATGGGCCTCAGCCACCCGCCAGAGGGCGTAGAGGGCCCCCGGCCGAAATTCCGGATAAGGTAAAAAGGCTAAGAGGTTGCGTACATAGAGGCTGAAACGCCGGGGCAGGGCCCGGATGATCTCTCCCACGGCTTCTAGCGCCCCCCAGGCCGAGGCCGCAGTGTCGGCACTAGCGTAAAGGAGGCGCTTTACTAGGTCGGCGATCACCTCGGGGTAGGCGTCTCCGAAGCGTCGAGAGAACTCTCCCAAGAGGACAGCAGTGCGCAGACGAAGGAGGGGTTCGGGATGATAGAGGATCTTTTGGAGGGTGCGGAGGTTTAAAGGCTGGGCCCGGCAGAGGAGGAGGAGCTCCTCCCGGCGGTTTTCCTCTACCAAGCGTTCGGCCTCCGGCCGACGGAGTTTCCGGGGACGGACCTCGAGAGGAGGGGTAGGGGACTTCTTTTTCAGGGTTTCGAGGTGTTCGCGGCTCAGCTCCAGGAGGTCGTCTGCCAATCGAAGGAAGCAAAGGGCCCCGGAAATCCGGCGGCCTTCCAAGAAGCCCTCCGGGACGATCTGGTGGGTCACCTGATCGTAGGGTTCCAGCCAGAATTCCTGATAATCCTCTCCTGGGGTAAGATCCCAGGCCAGATCCCAGCGCCCTCCCGAGGCCAGGAAGAGGGCCTCGGCAAAGGCCGAGCCTCGGTTGAAGCCGGTGACATCGCTCACATAGACCGCTCCACAGGCACAGAGCCCGGCGTCATGATCGGCAAACTGGAAGCCGAGATTGCGGGGAGGCTCTATTTTCCGCCCGCAGAAGGGACAAAGCGGAGGCCTCATCTTGCCAACAACTTTTCCAGCTCCGGATTCACCGGGTAGCCCAAAGACTTGGCCCGCGAAAGGGCCTCACGGGCCTCCTCCAAGCGGTCTTGATAGTAGAGGGCTACCGCTAGATTGTTCCAGGCCATGGCGAAGTCGGGTTCGTAGGAGAGGGCCTGACGGCAGGCCTCCTCCGCCTCTTGATAAGCCTCCCGGGCAATAAGGAGTGTGGAAAGATTGACCCAGACCGCCGGAAGATCGGGCTTTACCTCTAAGGCTTGGCGATAGTATCTTTCGGCAGCCTCGAAGTCTTCCATCTGGAAGGAGATGAGCCCCATGTTGGTTAAGGCCTCAGGAGAGGCCGGATAGATCTTGAGGGCCAGGGCGAAGGCCTTGCGCGCCTCTTCCAGGTCTCCTTCCTGGGCCAGGATGGTGCCCAGATTGGTCAGGGCCTCGAAATTGTGGGGATCCAGCCGCAGGAGTTCTTTAAGGGCCTCTTTGGCCCGGTCCATTTGGCCAGCTCGCCAGTATCCCAGAGCTAGCCGATGGCGGGCAAAGATGGAGCGGGGATTTTCCGCTACCTCCTTTTCCAAAAGATTCAAGATTTTTTCCATCTGGTTTTCTCCCATCTTTGCCGAGCAGTACTTTTTCCCGGCAAGAAGTTTTAAGTTATTCTAAAGGGGTTTGCGTGTTTGTCTAGAGATGAGGATCTGCTGGCCGCTCTTGATTGCCGTGCTTTGGTGCGTGGGTTGGTATATGGAGGTCACGGAGCCGGTGGCCTCGAGACCTGCTCCGCAGGTAATCTATATTCCTCCGGGGACCCCGGTCAAGGAGGTGGCCCATCTGCTTCGGGCGCGGGGGCTTATCCGCAGCGAGTGGGGCTTTTACATAGAAGGCCTTCGACTCAGGGTCCTTTCCCATCTCAAAGCCGGGGAGTACGAGCTCTCGCCCCATCAGAGCCCGGCCGAGATTTTGCGCCAGTTGGCTGAAGGGCGGGTGATCACCCATATCGTGACCATCCCGGAGGGGGCCAATGTGTGGGAGGTGGCCCGTCTCCTGGAGCGGGCCGGGTTGGTCTCTCGGGAGGAGTTCTTGAGGCGGGCCTGGGACCCGAAGTTCGCACACAGTTTGGGGATC
>QOAM01000040.1 GCA_003978075.1 Thermodesulfatator sp.
AATACCATGCTCCTTCAGAAAGAAAAAGAGCGGAAGCTCTAATTTTTTCGACGCGGAGTTGTGGATAAGATAAAAAGAGACCTAGAAAAAAGAAATTATTAAAAGGAAGCTTAGGTATGGAAAAGGGGGGAAAGCAGGGGTTGCGGTATGAGGTGGCGGAGGCCACCCGGTATTTGGCCCGGGAGGGGCTTATCACTGGCTCGGAGGGCAATCTTTCCCTCCGAGAGGGGGAAAAGGTCCTCATTACCCCTTCCGGGGGGCTTAAAGCCTATCTGAGACCGGAAGAGATCGCCGAAGTGGCACTTTCCGGAGAGGTCCTTGTGGGAAGGCCTACCTCGGAGCTACCTTTACACCTGGCCATTTATCGTTCCTTTCCCGAGGTGCAAGCCGTGGTGCACACCCACCCCCCTTACACTCTGGCCCTCCTCCTGGCCGGACTCGAGTTTACTCATCACTATCTCTATGAAGGAAAAATCTTTTTGGGAAAAATAGCCCGGGTGCCAGCCCTGCCCCCAGGCTCCGAGGCCTTGGCTCAGGCGGTGGTGGAATCCTTAAGGGAATCCCGGGTAGTCCTTCTCGAACGCCATGGGGCAGTAGCCGTAGGACGCAATCTCCTTGAGGCCCTCAATCTTTCCCTGATCCTAGAGAAGGTCTCCCGGGTCATCTACCTCGCACGGACCTTGGGAGACCTCCCGGAACCGCTATAAGGGGCGAACTCGGGGCAAGCGGGGATTGAGGGCCGAGACCCCCCACGAAAAGGAGATCTTCTCAGAGGTCCCATTTAAAGGTGTCAAGGGATAAATTTTTCGAAAGTCTTGAAGATCCTTTTGAAATTCCTCGAAACGCTCCAGCCTGATCAGGAGCTCCAGACGCCACAGGGCCAAGGTGATCTGCACCCGCTTTTGCAGGGGGAAGTTTTCGCGCTGGGCCTCGAACCGCTGACGGAGTTCTTGCAATTCCTGGTAAGCCTTCTGTTTCTTTTTTTGGAGCACCTTCCGGCTCTTTTCCAGGGCCTTGCGGGCCAGCTCCTGGGTCTTTTGGAAATACTCCTTGGCCCAATCGTAATGCCCAGTATTATAAAAGGCTTGAGCCCTTTTCCACTTCTTCTGGACCTCGGCGTAGAGGTCCGGGGCGTAACGATCGGCCCGGACCTCCTCCAGGCGTTTAACTAACTTCTCGGTTTCCAGATAAGCCTTTTCCGGCGGAGAAGGCGGGGTAATAAAACGCCCCACCAAAGGAAGCCTCGAGAGCTGATAGCGGGCGTAAGGCGAAAGCTCCCACCTGGGCCAGCTAAAACCCCACACCAGGCCCGCTACCAGGAGCCAGAGCAGGAAGCCCCCTTTCCTTTTGGGTGCCTTCATCCTTTTTTGTTATAGTAAAAAAAGCAAATTTTCGGTAGGGGGCTTTTCCCGATGGGCAAGATCTTGAAGACACTTGTCTGGCTTCTCATTCTAGGAGGATTGATCGCCGGAGGATTTTTGACCTTCTATCGTTTCGAAAGCCAGCCCCCGGAGGTAAAAATCTCCGGACTCTCCCCGGTCCTGGGCCGGGATTTTGCTTTGCAGATAAAGATAAAGGACACCCGCTCGGGCCTGCGGTGGGTCAAGGTTTTTTTACAGCAGGAGAGGCAGGTCGCCATCCTCAAGGAAGAGGCCTTTCCGGTCTCTTTTCTCAAAGGCTCTGGGGTGAAAGAGAAGCTCTACAGGCTAAGGGTAAAACCTGTGGAGAAGGGGTTCGCCGAGGGGCCGGTAAGCCTAGTGGTGGAGGCCTGCGACGGCTCCTGGCAGCACGCCTTTCGAGGAAACCTGACTCGAAAGACTTATCAGGCCCGTCTGGACCTCACCCCCCCGGCGGTGACCCTCCTTTCGGCTCGGGTCTATATCGCCCGAGGTGGTTCGGCCCTGGTGCTTTACCGGGTGGGAGAGCCCGTGGCCCAGACTGGGGTTTATCTGAATGACCATTTTTTCCGAGGATACGCGGTGAAAGGGCACACTTACGCCGCCCTAGTGGGGCTTCCGGTTACGGAAAAGGGCCTTACCCGCTTTACGGTGATGGCCCAGGATCAAGCGGGAAACCGCCTGGAAATCCCGGTGAATTTTTACTACCAAAGACGAAAGTATCCGGTCTATCGCCTGCGCTTAAGTGAGGCCTTTCTAGCCCGTAAGATGCCGGAATTCCTCAGCCGCTACCCCGAGGCCCAAAAGGGCTCCCTTCTCAAAACCTTTCTCTGGGTGAATGAGGTCCTGCGCCGTCAGAACAACCAGGAGATTCGCGAGATAACCTCTCGCCTCTCCAAGGAACCCTTCCGCCTCCAGGGGGCCATGAAGGCCCTCCCCCATGCAGCCAAGAAATCCGATTTTGGGGAGTATCGGAAGTATTATTATCGAGGGCGTAAGGTCTCTGAGGCCTGGCATCTGGGGCTGGACCTGGCCTCGGTGGCCGGGGCAGAGGTGCCAGCAGCAGCTCCCGGAAAGGTGGTCTTTGCCGGCTACCTGGGCATATACGGTAACACGGTGATCCTGGACCACGGCCTAGGGCTTTACACCCTTTATGCCCATCTGGCCGGTCTGGAGGTCCCGGTGGGCAGGGAGGTAAAGGCCGGGGAGATCATCGGCCACACCGACACCACCGGGCTAGCCGGAGGGGATCACCTCCACTTTTCGGTCCTGGTGCAGGGAGTCTTCGTCCAGCCTTTGGAATGGCTCGATCCCCAGTGGGTGCGGTACCGGATTTTGGGGCCCCTTTCGGCCCTACGCTAAGCCTCTACCCACTTCACCCGGCAGGGGAGACCGAAGAACTCTCGAAAGGCCCGCTCCAGGCGATGGGCCTCCTCGTGGAGGGCCACGATGCTAGGGTGAAAAAGGGTCTCTTCCATGCGCACTTCCAGCACGGGTTCGGCCTCGGGATCCCCTTCTATGCGCAGACGATAAGCGGGAAGGCTTCCGTAGACCTCGCGCAGGAGACCTTCCAGGGCCTTACGGTAGATCTTGACCCCGCGGAAGGACCAGCGTTCTTCGTGGCCGGGCTCGAGGATTTCGAGTCGAGGGGTGGTGCGTCCGCAGAGGCACCTTTCGGAGTGTATCCGCACACGGTCTCCGGTACGAAAACGTAGGAGGGGGTTGGCCCGCACCCTCAAGGTGGTGAGGAGAAGCTCCCCCTCCGGACCAGGCTTCCCGGTCTCCGGATCTACTACCTCGGCAAAGAGGTGATCTGCCGCTAGATGCAGCCCCTGACGCGCCTCACACTCGTAAGCCATTCCCGGGCCGAGGATCTCGGCGATACCGTAACTCAGGCGGGTCTCCACCCCGAAGACCTCCTCGAGCAAGGCCCTTTCCCCGGGGGAGACCGGTTCTCCGAGGAGAAGGAGAAGGCGCAGACTCCGGGGCAGGGCCAGTCCTTGTCTTTCGGAGACCTTGAGCAATCTCAGAGCCAGGGAGGGAGTGGTCACCAGGGCCGAGGCCCGAAAGTCCTTCATGATGCGCAGGTCGATCTCCGGCCGGCGAGGAGAAGGAGGGATGACCGTCACCCCCAGGGCCTCGGCCCCTTCTTTTAGATCCTCGATCCATACGGCCATTCCGGGCTCCAGGACGATATGGAGGATGTCGTCGCTGCGGAGGCCCGCAGCCGCAAGAAAACGCATGGTCAGTTTTCTCAGGGCCTCCAGATCTTGGCGCGTGTAACCCTTGACGATGGGGTTGGGGTGCCAGGGGAAAACATGGAGGCGGACGATGTCCCGCAAGGGGACGGCAAAGAGTTCGTAAGGGTAGTGCTGAGAGAGGTCCTCCCGAGTGGTGGTGGGAAAACGCGCCAGATCCTCCGGGGCGGCGAGGTCTTCCGGTAGGAGCCCGGCCTTCTCCAGCCTCTCCCGATAGAAAGGCACCCGATGATAGAGTCGGGTAAGGGTGGCCTGGAGGAGCTCCGTGTGCCATTGCTGCCAGTCTTCCTCGGGGAGGTATTCCAGATCTTTTTGTTCCATGAGGACACCTCAGGCGGTGAATTCGCGATAGTCCTTGCCTAGATAGGCCCGCTTGACCTCCTCGTCGTGGAGGAGCTCCCGGGCCGGGCCTTCCAACACAATGCGCCCGGTCTCCAGCACATAGGCCCGGTGGGCGATCTCTAAGGCTTGCCGGGCATTCTGTTCCACCAAGAGGACCGTAAGTCCCTCCTGGTTGAGTCTCACGATAGTGCGCATGATGAGACTTACAATCTTGGGAGCCAGCCCCAGGGAAGGTTCGTCCAAGAGGAGAAGCCGGGGGCGGGCCATAAAGGCCCGGGCCAGGGCCAGCATCTGTTGCTCTCCCCCGGAGAGGGTCCCGGCCTTCTGACGGCGGCGTTCCCGGAGATGGGGAAAGAGTTCGTAAACCCTTTGGAGATCGGCCTGGATGGCTCGGCGGCCCTCCTCCCGCCAGCGATGGTAGGCCCCTAACTCCAGGTTTTCCTCCACGGTGAGGGGGTAGAAGATCTGGCGACCCTCAGGCACCAAGGCCAGCCCCCGCCTCACCAGGTACTGCGGAGAGGCCCCGGTGATGTCCTCCCCCTCAAAGAGGATGCGCCCCCGGTAAGGACGGTGGAGACCCATAATAGCCAGCAAGAGACTGCTCTTTCCGGCCCCGTTGCTCCCCAAGAGACAGACGATCTCCCCCTCGGCCACATGCAACGAAATCCCCCGCAGGACCACCAGCTTGCCGTAAGCGAGATGGAGATTGCGGATCTCTAACATTCTTCCTCCCCCAAGTATACCCGGATAACCTCTGGATGTTGCTGAATGGAAAGGGGGGCGCCCTCGGCGATCTTGGTCCCCTGATGAAGCACGATGACCCTTTCAGCCAGCCCCATGAGGAGGTGAAGGTCATGTTCTACCCAGAAGAGGGTCACCCCTTGGGCGGGAAGACCTTGGAGGGCCTCGGCCAGGTCTTCTTTTTCTCGAGGGGAAAGGCCGGAGGCCACCTCGTCCAGGAGGAGAAGTTTGGGTCGGAGGGCCAGGGCCCGCGCCAGCTCCAGGCAGCGGAGCTTTCCCAAGGGAAGATCCCGCGCGGGTTTTCTCGCCTCCTCCGCCAAGAAGAATCTCTCGAGATAGCTCAGGGCTTCTCTCTGCGCCTGCCTTTCCGCGGCGAAGAAGCCCGGGGTGCGGAGTAGAGAGGCCAGGAGCCCAGGACGACGGCGCTGATAGATCGCCAGAAGCACATTTTCCAGCACGGTGAGGTGCCCAAAGACCTGAGGGGTCTGAAAGGTGCGCGCTATTCCCAGCCGGGCGATCCTCTCCGGAGGAAGCCCTCCTAAGGAATGCCCTTCAAAGAGGATCTCTCCCCGATCCGGCCGAAGAAAACCGCAGACGAGATTGAAAGTAGTGCTCTTTCCCGAACCGTTGGGCCCAATGAGGGCCGTGAGGGTGCCCCGCTCCACGGCAAAAGAGAGATCCCGCACCGCCCACAAGGCCCCAAAGCGCTTGGAAAGCCCTCGAACCTCTAGGATGCGCCCCATCCCGCTATAAAAACCAGAAAAGCCCTCCCTTTACAAGGGCTCCCCTCAGCTCGCGACCTTATGGAAAGGCGAAGAGAAAAGGGATCTCAAAGAAAGCTCAAATCACCCAAAACTCTAGTCAATCTTCCTTTATAAAAATTTCAGGATATTTTGCGATAGCAAAAAAGAAAAAGAATTATGTATGACTGTCCTAAGGACCGTTTTTTCAAATCGTCTAAATTAACTCTTGAAAAATTTTTGAATCCTTTGTAAAAGAAGGTTAAGGTGGTTAAAGGTCGAGATTTGTGGATTTTAGCGGAGGCCTTCCTTTACCCTGAAGAGACTTGGAAGGAGATTTTTTCCCATTTGTTCTCTTTAGCGCAGGTTCTGGGTCTCCCTCTCCCGGAGGATCTCCAGGTAAAGAACCTCCGGGAATTGCAGGCGGAATACACGCGATTGTTTATTAACTCTCCTTATAGCACACCGGTTCCGCCTTATGCCTCGGTCTATCTCTCCTTGGACCGGCGCCTCCAGGGGGAGGGATACGAGCAGGCCCGGGCCTTTTATCGCCAGGCGGGCTTGGAGCCGGTGGAGGAGGGGGAGCTGGCGGACCATCTAGCCTACGAGCTCTCCTTCATGGCCCTGCTCCTGGAAGAGGGAAGGTTCCCTCTACTGGGGCGTTTTCTTTCCGAGCATTTTCTCCGCTGGTATCCCCGGTTTCTTGTGGCCTTGGAGCAGGCCGATCCCCTGCCTCTTTACCGTCTCTTAGGGAGGATAGTGCTAGCCATTACCCATAAATTGCAGGAGGTGGTCCATGAAAAGGCGGGACTTTCTTAAGGTTTCGGCAGGGGCCTCGTTGACTCTGGCCGGTCTGAAGCTGCGGGTCGGGGGGTTCTTTCGCAGGGCTTATGCCCAAACTCAAAAGCCCCCGGAGCTCCCTGGAAGCCTCGGGGCCAAGGAGATCCCCTCGGTCTGTGAGATGTGTTTCTGGCGGTGTCCCATCGTGGCCAAGGTCAAGGGGGGCAAGGTAGTCAAGATCGAGGGCAACCCCAAGAGTCCCACCAACGGTCGCGGGGGAAAGGCCCGGGTGTGCGCCCGCGGCAATTCCGGGGTGAAGCTCCTCTACGATCCGGATCGGGTGCTCCATCCCTTGAAGAGGGTGGGTCAGCGAGGAGAGGGTCGGTGGGTAAAGATCTCCTGGGAGGAAGCCCTAGACGAGGTAGCGGAAAACCTCAAGAAGGTCAAGGAAAAGTATGGCCCACACGCCATCGCCTTCTTTGACCACGGGGCCTCGGCCAAGCCTCTGCGGGAGGTCTTCAAGGCCCTGGGCACGGAAAACTACTCCAACGAGCCGGCCTTTTTCCAGTGTGTGGGCCCGGTAGAGGCCGCCTGTATCAACACCCTGGGCTATGTGGCCTCCGGGACCATGCAATACACGGACATGGCTAACGCTAGGGCCATTCTCCTGGTGGGCTCCCACCTGGGGGAAAACGTGCATGTCTCTCACGTAATGGACTTCGTGGAGGGGCTTTCCCGCGGGGCCAAGCTGGTGGTGGTGGATCCGCGCTTTTCCGTGGCGGCAGGCAAGGCCGACCTTTGGCTCCCCATCCGGCCGGGAACCGACACAGCCCTTCTCCTGAGCTGGATCAACTATGTGCTGGAGCACGGGCTTTACGACCGGGAATTTGTCTCTCGCTACTGCGAAGGCTTGGAGACCCTGAAGAAGGCGGTAAAGGGCTGGACCCTGGAGCGGGCAGCCCGTCTCTGTGACCTTCCTCAAGATCAGATAGAGCAGGCCATCAAACTCCTGGCGGCAGCGCGCCCCCACGTCTGCATCCACCCCGGCCGGCACTCGGCCTGGTACGGCAAGGGCGATGTCTATCGGCACCAGGCCCTTCTCATTCTGGAGGCCCTCTTCGGAGGGATCGGTACCCCCGGAGGTCTCTGCTTCCCCACCCCTATCTCCTTGGGACGTGTGCAGGCGGTCAAGGAAGCAGAGGTCGAGGAATCTGAAGAACCCTTAAAGGGGAAATATCCCTTCTGCGATCCCTTTCCCGGCAGTCCTACGCACGAGATCATCAAGGCCACCCTCACCGGCCAGCCCTACCCCATCAAGGCCTGGGGGATTTGCGGGGCCAACCTCCTCCAAACCATCCCCAACCCCTATCAAACTATGGAAGCCATCCGTAAGCTGGATTTCATCTTCTGTTTCGAGATATATCCCACGGAAAACGCCCTCTGGTCGGACATTATTCTTCCGGACACGGTCTATTTGGAGCGCTACGACGATGTCTATGTCTATGACAGCGTCCCTCAGTGTTATGTCACCGTACGGCAGCCGGCGGTAAAGCCCCTGGGGGAGGCCCGCTCCCCCTTCTGGCTGGCCAAGGAGCTGGCCAAGCGCCTGGGGCTAAAGGTCTTCCGGACCGAATCCGAGGTGGAGATCCTCAACGAAAGGCTTCAGGGATTGGGGCTCAGCCTCGAAAAGCTCAACCAGGAAGGGGGTCTGGTGGTCCTTCCGGCCAAGGCGGCCTATGATCGGGAAAATTTTCGCAATGTCTTTGGGGAAAAAGGGCTCAAGGTAAAGTTGGCCATTGAAGACTTTGAGGACGAGGACTTCTCCCCGGTGCCGATCTTTGAGCCCGCCCCGGCCCCTCCCGAGGGTTACGCCCGGCTCATCTACGGTCGGGTGCCGGTACACACCTTCAGTAGGACCATGAATAACGAATGGCTCCACCACGAGTGGCCGGAGAACCAGGCCTGGATCAACGATGAAGTGGCGGCCAAGCTCGGCCTTAAGGATGGGGAGGAGATCGTACTGGAGAACCAGGACGGCAAGCGTTCCTTCCCGGTGAAGGTCAAAGTGACCCCGGGGATCCGCCCGGATTGCATCTATCTCTCTCACGGTTTCGGGAGCCGCTCTTCCAAACTCTCTCGAGCTTACCGCAAAGGGGCTAGCGACCAATTTCTTATAACCCATTATGTGCAGGATCCTTTTATGGGAGCCTCTAGCCACCGCACCAACTTCGTGCGCATCGTCAAAGGGGGGAAAGTACTCAACCTTCCGGAGTTGCGGCCCTTGCCTCCAGAGATTCCGCGTTTCAAGGTCTCTTCGGCCCGGGAGAGCCGGAGAGCTACGCGACGCCGGAAGAAGGCCCGGAAATCCTACCCCATCGAGGGTTGTTAAGGGAGATCCTTTGCAGGAGGTCTAGAGATGAGACATCAATGGGCCATGGTGATAGACCTTGATCGGTGTGTGGGCTGCCACGCCTGTGCGGTGGCCTGCCGGGCGGAATGGCAGGTGCCGGTGAATCACGACCACGACGGCTACGCCTTCATTCAGGACTACGAGGAGTGGTTAAAGGTGGTGGATCCGGAGGGAGGGGGAGACTACCGGCGCAACTGGGTGCTGCGCCTGGGGCCGGAGCGCACCTCGCAAGGAGAGCTGGCCTTCACCTTTTATCCCGGCCTTTGCAACCACTGTGACGATCCGGTCTGCGTGAAGGTCTGTCCAGTGGACCCAGAGGAGCGGGAGTTCGTGGACTTTAAAACCGGTAAGAAGGTCACCCTGAAGGTCAAGGCTACCTATAAGGAACCCTTTTACGGGGCGGTGCTCATTGACCAGGAGCGCTGCATCGGTTGCGGCAACTGTGTGGCGGCCTGTCCCTATCGCGCCCGTTATATTAACGACACCCTGGAGGAGCCCAAGGCCGACAAGTGCACCTTCTGTTATGAACGCCTCGTGCACGGGGAGATCCCGGCCTGTGTAAAGACCTGCATCGCCGACGCCCGCATCTTCGGGGATCTGGCTGACCCTCAGTCCGAGGTTTCCCAGCTGGTGCGCAGCGGCAGGGCCCGAAGACTGGAATCGGACCTGGTCAAGATCGGTCCTAATGTGTACTTCATGGGGAAGGAGAAGAACCTGGAGCTCCTTTTCAAGCACTTTGCTCCGCGCAAGCGGACCTGGGAGGAGGTGGAGGTCAAGGCGCGCACCCGGCGCGGGATCCTCAAGGTAGTCCTGCGCAAACTCGCCTGACCGGGTTATGGGGATGGGGCCGGGGAGATCCGGCCCCTTGCGGGTCTTGAAAAAACTTCTGACCGAACTCCTCAGATTTTTTTTGGAAGCTTTTTGTGAGTTGGGTACCTTGCTGAGACCTTATAGCATCTGATAAAAACCTTCTTAATTTTTCTTTGATTGACCGTTCGCAGGGATCGTTTTAACCTTGGGAGACTTAAAAAGCCAGAGGCCTCTTAAAATTTGTAGGTAAGAGGGCTGGGGGGCGGAACCCTGAAGAAAGATTTATTGAAAGAGGGTTCTGGGATAGGATTGCAGGAGGGAAGAGATGCGAGGTAAGGAAATACGCAAGGCCTTTTTGGCATATTTTGCCGAAAAAGGACATGAAATCGTGCCCTCAAGCTCTCTGGTCCCGGCCGACGATCCTACCCTTCTTTTTACCAATGCAGGGATGGTGCAGTTCAAGAGGGTCTTTTTAGGGGAAGAGGAACGTTCCTATCGGCGGGCAGCTTCGTGTCAAAAGTGCATGCGGGCCGGGGGCAAGCATAATGACCTCGAAAACGTAGGCTATACTGCTCGACATCACACTTTCTTTGAGATGTTGGGCAATTTCTCTTTCGGGGACTACTTTAAGGCTGAAGCCATAGAGTATGCCTGGGAGTTCCTTACTCGGCGTCTGGGTCTTCCCCGAGATCGACTTTACGTCACGGTCTTTCGCGAGGATAACGAGGCCGCGGAGCTCTGGCATAAAATAGCCCATCTTCCGGCTGAGCGCATTGTGCGTCTAGGGGAAAAGGACAACTTCTGGGCCATGGGAGATACCGGTCCCTGTGGTCCCTGCTCGGAAATTATTTACGACCAGGGACCAGAACTGGGCTGTGGGCGACCGGATTGTGGCCCGGGCTGTGACTGTGACCGCTTTCTCGAGGTCTGGAATCTGGTTTTTATGCAGTATGAGCGGGACGAGACCGGAACTTTAAAACCTCTCCCCCGGCCTTCTATTGATACCGGCATGGGCCTGGAGCGTATTACCGCAGTAATGCAAGGAGTGCCCTCTAACTATGACACGGACCTTTTTGCAGAAATCATGAGCCACATCGCAGAACTTTCAGGAAAGGACTATCGAGAAGGTGGTGAGATCACCGTGGCCTTCCGAGTGATCGCCGATCACCTTCGGGCCTCGGTCTTTCTCATAGCTGATGGAGTGGTGCCTTCGAACGAGGGCCGGGGTTATGTCCTTCGGCGGATCATTCGTCGAGCCCAGCGTTTCGGGCGTATCTTAGGCTTTACCGAGCCCTTTCTCTTCCGCCTGGTTCCTAGCGTAGTGCAAGAATACGGGGATTTTTATCCAGAATTACCACGGGCGGAGCAAGCAGCCCAAAAAATCCTTGAAATCGAAGAAGGTCGCTTCTTGGAAACCCTTTCCCGGGGGCTGGAAATCCTCGAAGAGGAACTTCGCAAGCTTTCCGCAAGAGGAGAGCGTTATATCCCGGGGGAAATCATTTTTCGTCTTTATGACACTTATGGATTTCCCCAGGATATTGTGCGGGATGTGGCCCTTTCCCGGGGCTTTGAACCGGATCTTGCCGGCTTTGAGCGACTTCTAGCCGAGGCCCGGGCCCGCAGCCGGGAGTCTTGGAAAGGGGCCCTTTCCCGAATTCCCGAGGTCTTGAAGCGCCTTTCTGAAGACCTTTCGGAGACCCCCTTTGTGGGTTATGAAACCCTTT
>QOAM01000077.1 GCA_003978075.1 Thermodesulfatator sp.
CTCATTTGAGAAGCAGCCTCGCCGGACGCAATTCCCGCTTGAAGGGGTCGAGCACCACCCCCAGGATCTCCAAGGTCACCACTCCCAGAAGATTTTCGTCCTCTCCCTCCTCACCCAGAATCACCGGAGAGTGTCCCTCTCCGAAGGGAAAACGGAAGTAGCACTCGGAGATCTTTCTTTTTACCCGGGTCCCGTCCGCTAGGACGAACTCGGCCTCTCTTTTGGGGGAGAGGCCCAACCTCTGCCAAATTTCCCTTTTAAGCAGGGAATAAGTAGCGCCGCTGTCCACCAGAAAGACCGCTTCTTCCTCCCGGTCTCCATGGGAGACCACCCCGGTGACGTAAACCAGCCCCATTTAAGTCCCTTTCCTGAAGACCAGCTCGTTTTTGGCTTCGTCGAGATCCACCACGATATGGTCGCCCTCCCCGAATTCCCCGGCCAGGATCTTCATGGCCAGGGGATCCTCCACGTAGCGCTGGATGGCCCGGCGCAGGGGACGAGCCCCGTACACCGGATCATAGCCCACGTTGGCCAGCCATTCCCGAGCCCGATCCGTGAGCTCCAGACTGAGATTCTTTTCCGCCAGCCGGGCCCGCAGGTAGCGAATCTGGATCTCCACGATGCGCATGAGCTCCTCACGTCCCAGCCGATTGAAGATGATGATCTCGTCGATCCGGTTCAGGAATTCCGGCCGGAAATGGGCCCGCAGGGCCTCGAGGACCCGGCGCTCCATCTCCTGCCGATCAGCGGTCAAGTCTTGGATCCACTGGCTTCCGATGTTGGAGGTCATGATGATGATGGTGTTGCGGAAATCCACCGTACGCCCCTTGCCGTCGGTAAGCCGGCCGTCGTCGAGGATCTGGAGGAGGATGTTGAAGACATCCGGGTGGGCCTTTTCGATCTCGTCGAAGAGGATCACGGAGTAAGGCCTGCGGCGCACGGCCTCGGTGAGCTGCCCCCCTTCCTCGTAGCCCACATACCCCGGCGGGGCCCCGATGAGACGGGAGACCGCGTGCTTTTCCATGTATTCGGTCATGTCGATGCGGATCATGGCCTCCTCGGTGTCGAACATGAATTCCGCCAGGGCCTTGGCCAGCTCGGTCTTGCCCACTCCGGTGGGCCCCAGGAACATGAAAGAGCCGATGGGCCGGTTGGGGTCCTTGAGCCCGGCCCGGGCCCGGCGCACGGCATGGGCGATGGCGGAGATGGCGTGATCCTGTCCCACCACCCGCTGTTTCAGGCGCTCCTCCATCTTGAGGAGCTTCTCCCGCTCGGACTCCAGGAGCCGTGAAACGGGGATCCCGGTCCACTTGGCCACGATCTGGGCCACATCCTCGGCATCCACCTCCTCCTTGAGAAAGCGCCGGCCGTGTTTCCGGTGAAGCTCCTCCAGACGCTGGTTTTCGGTCTCCAGCTCCCGCTCAAGCTGCGGGATCTGACCGTAGATGATCTCCGCCACCCGGTTGAGGTCCCCCTGGCGTTCGGCCTGTTGGGCCTCGATGCGCAGCTGATCGATCTTCTCCTTGAGCCCCCGGATCTTGACGATGACCTCCCGCTCCTCTTGCCACTGACGCTTCATCTCGTCGGCCCGGGCCCGCAGCTCCTCCAGCTGGCTCTCGATCTTGTGCAGCCGCTCCCGGGCCCGAGGGTCGGTCTCCTTCTCCAGGGCCACCTTTTCGATCTCCAACTGCTTGATCTTGCGCTCCACCTCGTCGATCTCCATGGGCATGGAGTCGATCTCGATGCGCAGCTTGGCCGCGGCTTCGTCGATGAGGTCGATGGCCTTGTCCGGGAGATAGCGGTCGGTGATGTAGCGGTGGGAGAGGGTCACCGCGGCCACGATGGCGCTGTCGGTAATGCGCACCCCGTGATGCACCTCGTACTTCTCCTTGAGGCCGCGGAGGATGGCGATGGCCTCTTCCACCGAGGGCTCATCCACATAGACCGGCTGGAAGCGGCGCTCGAGAGCCGGGTCCTTCTCAATGTGCTTGCGGTATTCGTCCACGGTGGTGGCCCCTATGCAGTGGAGCTCTCCGCGGGCAAGGGCCGGCTTGAGCATGTTGGCCGCGTCCATGGCCCCCTCGGCGGCCCCGGCCCCCACGAGAGTGTGAATCTCGTCGATGAAGAGGATGATCTCGCCCTCGCTGGCCTGGATTTCCCGCAGCACGGCCTTGAGTCTTTCTTCGAACTCTCCGCGGAACTTGGTCCCGGCAATGAGGGCCCCGATATCGAGTTGCACCAGGCGTTTATTTTTCAGGGGATCAGGGACATCTCCGGCCACGATGCGTTGGGCCAGGCCTTCCACGATGGCCGTCTTACCCACGCCGGGTTCTCCCACCAGCACCGGGTTGTTCTTGGTCCGCCGGGAAAGGATCTGGATGACCCGCCGGATCTCCTCGTCCCGCCCGATGACCGGGTCGAGCTTTCCGGTCCGGGCGAGTGCCGTAAGATCCCGCCCGAACTTCTCCAGGGCCTGGTACTTGTCCTCCGGATTCTGATCGGTGATGCGCTGCCCCTTACGGATCTCCCGGATGGTCTCCAGGACATTTTCTTTAGTTACCCCCCGATTGCGCAGGATGCGAGCGGCCTCGGTGTGGGTGTCCAGGATGGAAAGGAGCAGGTGCTCGGTAGAAATGTATTCGTCCCGCATCTCGCGGGCCAGGCGCTCGGCCTGGTCCAGGATCTGCTTGAGGGTGAGGGAGAGATAGACCTGAAAACCGGTACCCGAGACCTGGGGGAGTTTGTCCAGGTATTCGTCAAGATCCGAGGAGACCAGGCGGTTGTTTACCCCCAGGCGGTCGAGGATCATGGGCACCAGGCCTCCTTCCTGCTCCACCAGGGCCTTTAAGAGGTGTTCGGGTTCGAGCTGCTGGTGCCCTCGAGTCTCGGCTATGCGCTGGGCCTCCTGTAGCGCATCCTGAGCCTTAAAAGTAAAGCGATCCAGACGCATATTTTTCCTCCGGTTTTCGGATTTTTCGAAACCTCCGACTTTCCGCAAGGTTAAGGTAAGAATAGCCCTCGAGGTGTCAAGTAAAATCCTCCCGGAAAAATTTTCCCCCAAGGGAAAATCTTGCCTCTCCTCCCCAATCTTCGATTAAAAGAAGTCTTTCGGTTTTGGGCGGAGACCTCTATTTTTCAGAGGCCTCAGCAGGCTTAAGGTCCGGTGAGCCCTGGCACATCATTTGTTTAACCCTGAAACGGGTTGTGGAGTGAGGCAGGAGGATGAAGATCGTCCAGGCTCAGGGCATAGAGCTGGGAAAGGGTTTGTTCTTCGCCCAAGGGAACAGCCCTTTAGGGGTTCTGGATTTTTTAACCCTCCTTTTGGGGCTTCTTCAGCAACCCAACGGGGCTCAGCAGATCCCCGAGGAAGGCAAGGCCTTGCCCCCTGATGCGTGGGCTTTGTTGGAAGAGGCGCTCCCGGGAGAAAAGATTTCTCCCGAGGTAGGATTGGTTACAGAGGAACGATCCTCGGCTGGAGAGACCTCGGAGATGACCGCAGAAGCCCCCCTTAGAGTTTCTTCCTCCTCCGATCGAGATTCCTCCGAGACATCCTCTCCCACCGAAGAATTTTCTCCGCCTCTTTTCCTAGGGGTTATTTCCGAAATCTTGAGGCCGTCTCTCCCGGAAGAGTTCCCAAAGATCTCGGCCAAACCCCTCAAAGCCCCTTCCAAAACGCCTCCCGGCTTTTTTAAACCCTTCCAGGAGAAAATTTCCCGCAAGGCCTTTTATCAACTTTTCGAAAGTATTTTACCCTTTTACGAAGAAAGAATGCAAAAAGAGCCTCTTTTCGCTGAAAATTTTTCTCAAAAATCAAAGTTGGATGTTTTTCCTCTAGAGTTAGACCGGGGGCTTCAGAAGGCTTCGGAGGAAAGAGGCCTTTTTCCAGATATCCCTTTAGAAGAAAGCGTGCCTGTAGAGATTACGGAAGAGGTCTTTTACGGGAGGCTTGCGCCTCGTGATGTCCAGGCCTTAGAGGTCAATCACGGTCGCCTAGTGGTGGATGATCCTCTTTCTATTCCTCCGAGGGTTCCGAGAGCGCAGAAATTTCCCTCTCGGCCTTCCCCGGAGATTCCCCTTGAATCCTTCTCTCCCTCTCCTCCTGAAGAGAAGATTTCACCGGAAGAAATTCCCATCCTTGGTGTTCTGAAGCGTTCAAAAGATTTTAAGGGAGGTGACCTTCGGCCGAAAAGGTCTGCGGAAATTCATTCCCCTTCGGCTCCGGGGAAAGAGATCCCGAATCCAGATAAGCCCTCATCCCACCAGGAAAAAATTTTTTTTGACTCTTCTCTTTCAAAGAAATTCTTTACTCCAAAGCTTAAGCTTATATCTCACCGAGACTTTTCACGAACCTCGCCCCTTTTCCCTCGCACCTCTTCTGAGGCGATCTATTTAGGGGAAAAAGAAAGTTCCCCAAAAATTACCTATCTTGCCAAAGAGATCCCGGAAAAGGAAGCGGGGCGGAGGAGTGTTTTAAAGGTGGAACCTTTCTCGAAGGGAAGGCCGGAGGAATCTCCAAGAGAGATCTTCCATCCGGAAGAAGAATTTTTTGAGGCCCCTAAACCGCTAAAAAGGGAGCTTACCCGAGGTCCTTATCCTTTGGAAGGCCCTTCGAGAGCACGGGAGAGGGTCCAAGTCCCGCATAACCTTTTTTCTCCGCTGAAGACGGCTAACCCCTCCCGAGGAACAGAGCCCCTCCCTCTAGGGAATAAGATAGATACGGGATCTTCCCGCCTGCCGGTCACCCAGATTCCGGATTTGGTGAAGGATATGGTGGTGGAGATTCGGCCTTCCGGGGAGCGCAAGGCCCATCTTAAGCTCGAGCCACCGGATCTGGGGGAGCTAGACATTCATTTGCGGGTCCATCGGCAGGAAGCCACGCTTTTCCTGCAGGTAGAAAAGCCGGAGGCCCTGCACCAACTCCAGCATCAACTTCCCCATCTCCAGCACCTCCTCGAAGATCTGGGGTTTCAGGTGGTGGAGTGCCAGGTGAGTCTAGGGGGAGCGGGCCAGGGCTGGCACTTTGCCCGGGAGGAAAAACCGGACTCGGAAAAGGGCAAGCCTCGTGCAGTAAGACCGGTGGAGGAAGGACCTCCGGAAAAGGAGAGAGCCTTTCGGGCTTTTTCTCCGGATGGCCAAGTCAATCTGGTGGTCTAGGAGGGGAGAAATGATAAATCACCTCGGAGACATCCAGAACAACCGGCAATTCCCGGAGCTCAACCGCGTTCCCAAGAAGATTCTGAGCCGGGAGGATTTTATGCTCCTTTTTGTTAAACAGCTCCAGTTTCAGGATCCCATGCACCCCATCGAAAATCACGAGATGGCCATGCAGTTGGCCCTCTTCAACCAGGTGGATCAGTTGTTCGATCTCAACCAGAAATTTGACAAGTTTCTGGATACTTCGCGGGGATTTTATCTCTCGAACCTGGCCTCTTTTGTGGGAAAGCTGGTGAAGGTGAAAGGAGAATACGGGCGGGTGGAGGGAGGAAAATTCCTGGGGGCGGAATTCGAGCTAAAGGAGCCCGCTCGGGGAGTGGAGGTAGTGATCAAAGACGAGAAGGGGGCCCTTGTCAAACGCCTCTCGCTGGGGGATCTCCTGCCGGGAAAACACGCGATAGCCTGGGACGCCACGGATGAAAACGGAAATCCCGTCCCGGACGGTAATTACCTTATTCACTTAGTTATTCCCGGGAAAAATCCCCAGGAGACTCCTCCCCTTTCGGTTACAGGCCGCGTAACCGGAGCGGTCTTGGGAGACGAGCCCCAACTGGTAGTTAACGGAGAGATGTTTCTTAAGCCCTCGGAGATCAACGAGTTGGTCATGGATAACTCCAATCAGGTAGAGAACCAGGAAATCCAAGGCGAAGAAAATACCCCTAATAACGGAGGTGCCTCATGAGCATCTTCGGAAACATGTATGTAAGCAAGACAGGTATGTATTCCATGGCCAGGGGTATGGAGATCACGGCCAACAACCTCACTAACTTGAATACCGTGGGTTTCAAAGGCGACCGCCCGGCTTTTGTAGATCTCTATTCCGCTCTCGGAGGCGGTACCCCCTTTCTCAATGGAGGCTTCGGGGTCACGGTTGGAGACATTGAGACCACCTTTCTCGAAGGCAGCATCAACGATACGGGAGTTCCCACGGATCTGGCCATTCACGGCAAAGGCTTTTTTATGGTTTACGACGAAGACAGTAAAAAAACTTATTATACCCGAGACGGGATGTTTCATCTGGAAGACTTTGACGAAAACTATTTAAAGTTGGTTGATCCCAATGGTTATGCCCTCAAAGGCCAACAGCTTAACAACATCGCCACCAATGTTTCCGGGGAAGGGATAATTCTGATTCCCAAGCAGGCCCCGGGGAAAGTGACCAATTATTTGAGTTTGAGGTTCAACTTGGATGCCACGGTTCCCGTAGAAACCCAGGACCAGCCCTTAAAGGATGCCTGGGACGCCACCCAAAATCCTCCTATCAGCCCGAGTGCTTATGATTGGCTTTTCAAGGTCTATGTCTTTGACGCCCAGGGACAAAGACACGAGTTGACCATCTATTTTGATCGCACCACTAACGACAACGAATACGAATTTATCATCACCGCGGATCCCAGTTTGTACGAAAATCCGAGCAAGGATACGGGCATCTTGGGTAGCGGGACCATCACTTTTGACAACTCCGGGCTGGTAAAAGACATCACCTACACCAGCGCTAATGGAGACAACCTTGTGAAGGGCTCGGAGGCCATGCAGGACAATCCCGACCTAAAGGTGGATGATAATGCAGCTCTTTTGCCTGTACCCCTCACCTTTACTTCGGACAACCCCGACGAGCAGCAAAAGATCTTCCTGGATTTGGGACTTAAGTACAACGAAAACGACCAGATCGTGGCCAGCCCCGACGCCGTAACCAGCTATGCTTCTCCTTTTGTTTCCCTCTACCAGTATCAGGATGGATACAGTTCGGGACTTTTCAAGAGCTTGATGGTCCACGCCGATGGCACCATCGAAGCCGAGTACAGCAATGATCAATCGTTGGAGGTGGCCCAGGTCCTTCTGGCCTCTTTCCCGGCGGAGGCCCGTCTGGAGAAGGTGGGACTAACCCTCTTCAAGGCCCCTCCTAACATCACTCCAGCCATCTTTGAGCCCGGAGAGGACGCCCCGGCCACCATCGTCTCCGGGGCCTTAGAGAACTCCAATGTAGATATCGTGCAGGAGATGGTCAATCTCATCAGTCTGCAGCGCGTCTTTGAGAGTAATAGTCGCGTGCTTAGTGTTTCCGATCAACTATTGGAGGACATTTTGAGATGGAGATAAGGCGCTTAAGGTTGCCTTAATTTTAGCCGAGAAGTAAAAGGGAGGTGTAACCATGGCCTTAACCGATGCCCTTTTCACCGGGACCAGTGGTCTTAAAAGTCTGGGACACGGGATGAGCGTGCTGGGAGACAATGTAGCCAACCTCAACACCACGGCCTTTAAGGGGGCGCGGATCACCTTTCAGGATGTGATGGCCCAGAGCATCAATACCGCCAGTGGTTCCGGCCAGCTCGGCCGGGGGGCTACGGTGCAGGCCCTTTACCCCACCTTCGGGCAGGGATCCTTTGAATCCACGGCCACTCCCACGGATCTGGCCATCGCCGGCAACGGATTTTTTATGGTCAAGGAACCCGGCTCCACTGGAAACGTTTTCTACACCCGGGATGGAGAGTTCACCATGGATAAGAACGGCTATCTGGTCAACCCCGCGGGGTACCGGGTGCAGGGCTGGCGCATCGATGAAAATACCGGGGACATCACCGGGGCCATCACCGACATCCGTATCGATCGCACCTCCTCCCCGGTAGCCACCTCCAAGATCGACGTCATTACCAACCTGGACGCCCGGGAGGAATTAGATAGCATGGTTGTAAATCTCAACGGTGATGTGGACAATGGAAAAAAGGTCCATACCACCTTTGTGGTTAGGGATGTAGATGGAGAAGATAACAAACTTTATATAGAGCTAACCTATAATGGCAATCTAAACAAATGGAATTATGTAATTCGACAAAACAGTCAATCAGGATCTATTATAGCAGAGGGAACCAATGTAAGTGCTACTCAGGCTATGGTAGAATTACCTACTACTAAAGAAAAGATATTAATTGATTGGAGTGCAGTTACCCATTCCTCTTCTACTACAGATAATCTTACTGCACCTGGGCGCCTTGGACGAGTAGAAGTTAGTGGGACCAATATTCCTTCCAATCAATGGCATCAGATAAATTTTACTATTACCGATGCTAATGGCAAAAACCAAAACTTGCGACTTTGGCTTCGATATAGGAGCGAAACGAGCCGCTGGGATTATTTTATAGTGCAAGATCCTTCTACAAGTGCTACAGATCCTAGCAATGATAGCGGAACTATTTTGGCAAAAGGAATAAATGTTTCCGAAAAATCTGCTTGGTTTTTCTTAAATGGTACAACACAAAAGGTAAATATCGATTGGCACAATGTAACAGTATCATCTCTTTCTGGAAATTTAGACACTACTACATCTCCTCAAACATATAATATTTCTGGAAATATTTTACAGAATCAGTGGCAATTCAAGGATTTCACCGTATCTGTAGACGGCAAAGATTACACAATAAGATTTTGGATTTATTATGATACTACTGACGGAAAATGGGATTACTATGTTTATAGAGACCCTACCAATGAATCCCCTTTGAGTCCCACGGATTCTGGTCAAGGAACTCTTTTAGCTTCGGGTACAGATTCCAGTGGAAATTCTATCACTTTGGATAATGTTGATGACGATTCTTCAGACGATGATTTAACTATAGATTGGAGTGGGTTAAATCACGTCTCTGATACACTCGATGATGCACAGTCCTATCATCTCCAAGAAGTTCCCACTCTTCTTGACCGTTGGGATGCTCGCAATGAGACCCCTCTGGCTTCCACGGAATATACTTATCGCACCACTCTTACTATTTACGATTCTTTGGGAACTCCACACGAAATAACTATCTATTACGATAGAACTACTAGAGATAATACATACGAATTTTTGGTGACATGTAATCCTTTGGAGGATCAGCGAGATTTCGTCCGAGATGCTGATCCTATGCAGTGGATAAAGGAAGAGGGAGCCGTTACCGTTACCAAAGATATCCCCTCGGGGAGCACTTACGCTCAGACCAAACGCGGAGTTTTAATGTACGGAAGGCTTTCCTTTGACAATCAAGGGAACGTTAAAAATTTTTACGAAACCTACCGTATTGATGCTAACACTGGTGCACCTGTAAAGATCATGAATTCCAATGGATCACCAGTAGCTGATCCCGTAGATAGATTTAACGCTATGGGGCCCAACGGTTATCCTCTTCTTATTGCGGACTTTCTGGGAATTGATTTGGTGGACAATCGTCCTGCTGGCTCAGAGCAGGACCAGGGGGTCAACGCTAAGGCCCTTCAACAAATCGAACTCAACTTCGGATACTACTACAAGGACTCTTGGCGGTCGGAGTCCGTGCGCACCACCCAGTACGCCACGAGCAACTCCACTATTTTTTATGATCAAAACGGCTTCGGACCGGGGTCGCTGGAGAGCGTCTCTGTGGATACCAATGGGGTGATCACCGGGCACTACTCCAACGGTCGGGTGGTGCCTCTCTGGATGGTGGCGTTAGCCAACTTCAATGCCCCGGAGAAATTGGACAAGGTAGGGGGGAATCTCTATCGGGAAACCACGGGTTCCGGGCCGCCCATTACCGGAAAGCCCCGCACTAACGGGCTGGGTTCCATCGCCCCCAACAGCCTGGAGCAGTCCAACGTAGATCTCGGGGAACAGTTCGTGAAGATGATCATCTTCCAGAGAGGCTTCCAGGCCGACGCCCGCATCATCACCGTAACCGACACTATGCTCGACGAACTCATCAACCTGAAACGGTAAGCCCGAAAAACACAAGCCCTATGCCGGCCAAGGAGACGGGGAGTCCCGTCTCCTTGGCTTTTTTAGATAAAGTCATTATCTTTTAAGAGCACTTCTTTTGTAAAAGATTTCCAAATCAAGATTGAAGTGAAGGAAGATGCGCGATGGATGGTCGCCTTATTTGGGAGGAGCTCTCACCGGACTTCTTCTGGTACTTTCGGTTCTGGTTACTCAGCAGCTTTTTGGACACCCTCGTTATTTGGGCACCTCCACGGCCTATGTGAGGGTGGCCGGGCTGATAGAGAAGGCCTTTTCGGGGGACAAAGTAGCCCAAAATCTTTATTACCAAAAGGAAAAGCCCCGCATAGATTGGAAGGTTATGCTGGTCTTTGGGGTTCCTTTCGGGGCCTTGGGAGCCGCCTTACGCAACCGAGAGTTCTGTTTGCGATGGGTCCCGGAGCGTTGGAGGGAGCGCTTCGGGCCTTGGCCTCTCCGGCGTGGCTTAGCGGCCTTTGTGGGAGGATTCCTGATTATTTACGGGGCCCGGCTGGCCGGAGGATGCCCTAGCGGACACGGCCTTTCGGGAATGAGCCAGCTGGCGGTAAGCGGTTTTATTGTAGTGGCTGGTTTCTTTGTTGGAGGGATCCCCTTGGCCCTCTTGATTTTCGGAAGGAGGAAATAGTCCATGGAACTCTTAGTAGGTTTCATCACCGGTATCTTGTGGGGCTATATTTTTCAGCGAGCGCGTATCTTGCGTTTCGAAAAGCATATCGGGCTTCTCACCTTTACCGACCTCACCGTGCTCAAGTTTCTTCTTTCCGGGGTGGTAGTGGGCACTCTGGGAATCAACCTCTTGGCTACCCTGGGG
>QOAM01000027.1 GCA_003978075.1 Thermodesulfatator sp.
TCTCGGCCAAACGGCGGCGCAAGAGTGGTTTCTTCTTTCCTCGGGTGGTCACCGGATCCCGCACCGGGGGAGGGGTGGAGACCCCCCTTTACCTGGCCCTCCACGACAGCTTCGATCTCACCCTGGCCCCACTTTACACCGAAAGACGCGGCCTCCTTTTCTCCGCCGAAGGACGCTGGCGCGTGAGTCGGGACGCCAAAGGGATCATCCGCTACCGCTACCTTCACGACCGCCTGGAAGACGACGACTACAACGGAGACGGTCTTCGGCGCGGCAACCAGACTCGCTACTGGATTACCGCCCGGGTGGATCAGCCCCTCTCCGAACATACCACCCTTCATCTGGATCTGGACCTCCTCTCCGATCGGGATTTCTTAGAGGAATTCGAAGGGGGGCCTTTCGGTTTTTCCCAGACCCATCGCCAGTATCTCCAGTGGTTCGGGCGCGGGCTGGAGGAGCGCAACCAGCGCTACCGGACCTCCCGCCTCTGGGTGGAGCACCTCCGGGAAAACACCTATCTCGAGCTGGCCGGGACCTACCGCGATGCGGTCCTCCCGGGTGAGCAGGCCGGAATGCTTTCCCCTCTGGGGGAACTTTATTGGCGGGCCCTTTCCCGACCTATTTGGGGGCCCCTGCATTTCAACTTTTACGGGGACTCTACCTATTGGTACCGGGAGGAGGGCTCCCGGGGGTTGCGCACCGAACTTGCCCCGGAACTCTCTTTAGACCTGGCCCTGGGCCCCCTGGAGACCCGGCTCGCCTATCGCCTGCTTCACACCCGCTACGATGTGGACTGGGACAACGGGACTACCGAAGACCTCACCCGCACCCTCTACGAAATCCAAGGGGAAACCTCTCTGGAGCTTTACCGTATTTATGGCACCGGGAAGAAGCGTTTCCGGCACAGCTTGCGCCCTTACCTGCGCTATTTCTACCGACCCCCCAAAAACCAAAAGGACCTTCCGGTTTGGGTGGCCGAGGATCGTCTGCCTCCAGCCCACTGGCTGGAATACGGTCTTCTGCAGTTCGTGACCCTGCGGGAAGAACCCTCCCCAGGACACTTACGTTACCGGGATCTCCTGCGCTTCAAGCTCTATCAGCGCTACGACTTCCGCGAGGCCCATCGAGAAATCACTTCCGCCGAGGAAAAGAGACGACCCTTCTCCAACCTCATCAGCGAGTTGGAGCTCCACAGCCCTGGTGGGGGCCTTTTTCTGCGCTACGACCTTCAATACAACTTCTACGGCCTGGGCCTGGCCCAGCAGGAATTGACCCTATCCCTGGCGCGCTCTTCCGGAGACCAGTTCAACCTAGGATATCAACGCGACCGACTGCGCAAGGTCAAACAGCTCAACCTCTCCGGCCGCTGGCACTTTCTGCGCCACTTCGTCCTCCACGGATCTCTGTCGCGGAATCTCCTACGCGAAGAGACTTCCTCCGCTAGCCTGGGTCTCACCTACCAAGGTCCCTGCTACAGCTTGGACTTCACCTTGGGCATTACCCCGGAGGAGACCCGTTTCACCTTCTGGATCAATCTCTTGGGGGTGGGAGGTTACGGGCATAGTTATTGACCCTCTCCGGTTCGCGTAATAGTTTTCGGACATGCGCATCGCACTGGCTCAGATCAATCCCACCATCGGGGACTTGACAGGTAACCTCGAGAAGATCTTGAGCTTCTGGGAGAAGGCCCGGGAGGTGGGGGCGGAGCTGGTGGTCTTTCCCGAGCTCTCCCTCTGCGGTTATCCCCCTCGGGATCTCCTTACCCGACGCGAATTCCTGCGGGCGGTCCAGCGTGCTCTGGAAAAGCTCGTGGCAAGCATCCGTCGCCCGGGGATAATCGTGGGTTATCCGGAGGAGAACCCCGGGCCCGGGCGGGCCCTCTTCAACGCGCTGGCGGTGATCGAGGAAGGGCGCATTCTCTTCCGCTACCGCAAGCGGCTTCTTCCTTATTACGATGTCTTTGACGAGCCCCGCTATTTCGAACCCGGAACCGCGGCGGGAACCTTTACCTGGAGGGGAAAGAGATTGGCGGTCACCATCTGCGAAGACCTCTGGAACCACCCGGGCTATGTGCCCCGTCTTTATCCCGAAGATCCCCTGGCCGGCCTTTCCGGGGTCGAGGCCGTAATCAACCTGGCGGCCAGTCCCTTTCATCTGGGAAAGGGCCTCTTGCGCCGGGCCCTTATGGCCTACAACGCCGCCCGTCTGGGGGTGCCGGTTCTGGAGATCAATCAGGTGGGAGGACACGATCACCTGATCTTTGACGGACAAAGTCTGGCGGTCTCGCCGGAAGGGGAACTCTTAGCTCTGGCCCGTGACTTTGAAGAGGACCTGGTCTGGTGCGATCTGGAGACCGGAGAGGGGGTGGTGCATCCCGTGGCTGAACGGTACACCGAATCCCTGCTCAAGGCCCTAGTGCTCGGGGTGCGGGACTTCTTTCGGCGGGTGGGGGCTCAAGGGGCCCTGGTGGGTCTTTCCGGGGGTATAGATTCCTCAGTCACCGCAGCCGTGGCTGTTCAGGCCTTAGGGGCCGAACGGGTTCTGGGGGTCTTGCTCCCCTCTCCTTACAATTCTCCGGAAAGCGAGGAGGACGCCCTGGCCCTGGCACACAATTTGGGCCTTCGGACCCTGAAGATCCCCATCGGTGGGGTGCTCTCCTCTATGAAGGAGACCCTTTCCCAAGCCCTGGGAGCCGAGATCGCGGGAGTGGTGGAGGAAAATCTCCAGGCCCGGATCCGGGGAAACCTCCTCATGGCCCTCTCCAACCACTTCCCCGGGTATCTGCTCCTCAACACCGGGAACAAGAGCGAGATCGCCCTAGGCTATTGCACCCTTTACGGGGATACCTGCGGGGCCCTTTCCGTGCTGGGGGACCTGACCAAGGACCTGGTTTACGAACTGGCCCTAGAGATCAATCGCCAGAAGGCGGTGATTCCGGAGCGGGTTCTTCGCAAACCCCCCTCCGCCGAGCTGCGACCCGGGCAGCGGGACGAGGACGACATTCCTCCTTACTGGCTGGTGAACAATGTGGTGCGGGCCTATGTGGAGGAGGGGCTCAGCCCGGAGGAGATAGTGGCTCGCGGGTTTCCGGAAAGGGTGGTGCGGGAGGTCCTGGCCCGTCTGCGCCGCGCGGAGTTCAAACGCTGGCAGCTTCCGCCCACCCTGCGGGTCTCTCCCCGGGCCTTCGGTTATGGCTGGCGTTATCCCATAGCCCACCGTTTTCCCTTGGAGGCCCCGGATGGCTCCTGATTTTCGCGGCCTGGTGCAGGTCTATACCGGGGAAGGCAAGGGCAAGACCACCGCGGCCCTGGGTCTGGCCCTCCGGGCCCTAGGGGCGGGTCTGCGGGTGGCCTTTCTCCAGTTTTTGAAAAAGGGCGAGTTTAGCGAGATCCGGGCCTTAAGGCGCTTTGAGCCCCAGGTACTCCTCCGGCAGTTTCATTCCGGGGGGTTCGTGCGGGGTGAGCCCTCGGAGGAGGTGCGCCAGGCGGTGAGCCAGGGGTGGCAAGAAGCCCAGCGCCTGATCCTTTCCGGGGACTTTCAGGTGGTGGTCTTGGATGAAGCCCATGTGGCCCTTTCCCTGGGGCTCTTCTCCCTGGAGGAGGTGCTGGAGACCCTTTCCCGTCGTCCGGAAGGGGTGGAGGTGGTGCTCACCGGCCGCGGGGCCCCTCAACCCCTAATCGAGGCCGCGGATCTGGTCACGGAAATGCGGGCAGTAAAACACTACTACCAAAGAGGCATCTCCGCCCGGCGAGGGATTGAATACTAGAGACCATGGTACCGGGAAACCTCCTCCGTCTTCCGGGGCTTCACCTTTAGCCTCTCCTGCAAGTTCACAACCTACTTCAAGCCTCCTATAATCTTTTTTAAAATTTCTGAATGGCAAAGGCTAGGGGAGGACTTTATGACCAAACGGGTTTATATCTTTGACACCACCTTGCGGGATGGAGAACAATCTCCCGGGGTTTCTCTTTCTATAGAAGAAAAGATCGAGATCGGAAAGGCCCTGGTGGAGCTGGGAGTGGACGTGATCGAGGCCGGCTTCCCGGTAGCCTCCCCCGGAGACTTTAAGGCCGTAGAGACCCTAGCGCGGGAGATCCGCGGGGTGGAGATCGCGGCCCTGGCCCGGGCCAACCCTAAGGATATCCAAACAGCCTGGGAGGCCCTTCGGCCAGCGGAAAATCCTCGCATCCACACCTTTATCGCCACCTCGGACATCCACCTCCAGTACAAGCTGCGCAAGAGCCGGGAGGAGGTACTACACCTGGCGGAGGAGGCTGTGAAACTGGCTCGGAGGTTTACGCCCAATGTGGAATTCTCTGCAGAGGATGCCACCCGTAGCGAACGGGAATACCTAGCAGAGGTGGTCATCACCGTGGCTCAGGCCGGAGTCCGGGTTATCAATATCCCGGACACCGTGGGTTATACCGTCCCTCAGGAGTATTACGAACTCATTTCTTTCCTGGTGGAAAAGCTACGGGAAGCCGGATTTGCCGAGGCCTTGGAGTCTGGGGATCTCCGCCTTTCGGTGCATTGTCATAACGATTTAGGACTGGCGGTGGCCAACAGTGTGTCCGCGCTTCTAGCCGGGGCCCGGCAGGTGGAGTGTACCATAAACGGGATCGGCGAACGGGCAGGAAACGCAGCCCTGGAAGAAATAGTCATGATCCTCCGCACCCGGGCGGACTACTTCCAGAAGGTCCTAGGCACGGCCCTGGAGACCAAGATCGACACCCGAAGGATCGTTCCCACCAGTCAGCTGGTCTCCCGCCTTACCGGCATGTTCGTCCAGCCCAACAAGGCCATCGTGGGGGCTAATGCCTTTGCCCACGAGTCCGGCATTCATCAGCACGGGGTCATCGCCCACCGCCTGACCTACGAAATCATGGAGCGGGAGGCTGTGGGCTGGAGTGGAAGCGCCATCGTGCTGGGAAAGCATTCCGGCCGCCACGCCGTGGATTACAAGCTGCGCTCCCTGGGCTGGAGGCTTTCCTCCAAGGCCCTTTCCCGAATCTTCGAGCGCTTCCGGACGGAGATTAAAGATGTCTTGCGCCGTATTCCCGATGAATACCTAGAGGGCATCCTCTACGACGAATACCTCTCCGAGAACTATCGCTATCGGGTGATCTCCGCTCAGGTCTCCAGCCTCTACGGGACCTCCCTCAGTCCCATCGCTCAGGTGGAGGTAGAAGATCAGAAGAGCGGAAAGAGGGTGGCTGTGGCTGTGGGGATGGGCTCGGTGGATGCGGCCTTTAAGGCCGTGGCCCGGGCCTTGGGTTACCGTTTCGGAGAGGAGGGTGAGGGGGAAAAGCTGCGCCTAGTGGACTTCCACATCGATGCTTTAGGCAAAGGGACCGAGGCTGAGGGGGTCTGTGGGGTTATCCTAGAGGACGCCTCCGGGAGGCGCACCGCAGGGCTGGGGCGCGATGGAGACATTGTAGCTGCAGGGATCAAGGCCTTACTTAACGCTCTGAACCGCTTGGAGGCCTCTCGGGAGGCCGGCGAGGCCCTGCGGGAGCGGCTGGCCCAAGAAGCGGAGACCGAAGGCGAGAAGACTACCCCTCAACCTATGTGCCGCTAAAAACCCAAAAGATCTCTAAAATAAGATGTCAAAAAAGTACTACGGCCCCCTTTATTTTCAGAAATTTCAGAGGGATAAGAAAGCCTCACTTCCTAAAAATATGCTCCGAGGGCGAGGTCTTCAACGCCAAAGGGCCTTTCCCAAAGGACTCGCTAGGGGGTATTATTCGAGATCCACCCGGTAGAGGGAGGAGTAGATGGCCCCCTGGGGATGAAGCACGCTGCGGTAAAAGGTCAGGGTTTTTACCTGGAACCTCCCGGTAGGCACCTCTAGCTCTTCCGCACACCTCTGAAGCTCTCGGGCCCTACGGCCTTCCTTTATGCGGCCAAGGGTGAGGTGGGGGTGAAAGCCCTTTTTCTCGCGTGGGAATCCCAGAGCTTCAAAGGCCCTTTCGAGATCCCTTTGTAGGGCCAGAAGGGGCTCGAGGCCCCCGGAAAGGCCCACCCAGATGACCCGGGGTGGGCCCTTTTCCGGGAAAAAGCCCAGCCCGGAAAGGACAAGCTCAAAGGGGGAATATCCCCGGCTTACCTCCTTTGCGGCCCGCACTAAAGAAGGGAGGTTTTTTTCCGGCATATTTCCGAAGAACTTAAGGGTCAGGTGAAAGCCCTCCGGACGCACCCAGCGCACTCCGGCTCCGGCAGGGCGGAGCCTTTGCTGCAACTCCGCCAGGATCTCCTTGATCTCCTGGGGGAGCTCCACCGCCAAAAAACAGCGGATCACGGGGTCCTCCCAAAGCGGTATCGGGGAAAGAGATTCCCGGTAAGGAGATAGCGCCGCAACCAGTCTAGGAGGGTGTAAGCAGCCAGGGTCTGGATCTCATGCCGGGTCCCGGAAAAGAGAAAACTTCGGGCCACGGTCTCCTCCGGGGTGGAAAGCCCCATCCAGACTGTCCCCACCGGTTTTTCCGGGCTTCCCCCTCCAGGCCCGGCGATCCCCGTAACGGAAAGCCCGTAGGTGGCCTTGAAGCGCCGGCGGACCCCGTGGGCCATGGTGCAGGCCACCTCCCGGGATACGGCCCCGAAGATTCTCAAAAAGCGGTGCGGGACCCCCAGGACTTCTTCCTTGATCTCATTGGCGTAAGTGACCGCCCCGCCCAGGAAATAGTCGGAGGAGCCAGGGATGCGGGTTACCAGCGAGGAGGCCAGCCCCCCGGTGCAGGATTCCGCCAGGGCCAGGGTGGCTCCTTGCTCCCGCAGAATCTTTCCCAAGGCCGCAGGCAGCTCCTCATCGTCCTCCCCGAAGAGGTGTTCCGGGAAGCGCCTCCTGAGGAGTTCCGCCACCGCTTGGACCCTTTCCCGGGCCTCCTCTTCCGTGCGGGCCCGGGCGGTGAGAACCACCTGGACCTCGGGAAAGACCGGGTAAAACCCTACCTCCACCCCGGAAAAACCACCTTCCCTCACGGCCTGGTTGATCTCCGCCTCCCGGAGGTCGAAAAACCTCAAGGTGCGTGTGAAGACCTCTTCTTCCGGAGGCCAGGTCTCGAGGAGGATGGGCAGGACGCGATCCACCAGGAGGCGCTGGAACTGCTCGGGGATGCCGGGCAGAAAGAAGAGGAGCTTTCCCTGATAGCGCAGGAAATATCCGGCCACGGAGAGGTCCCGCGAGAGGGGCTCTGCCCCCTGCGGAAGATAGGCCATTTTGTGCCGTAGAGGGTTTTCCGGGAGTCCCTGAAGTCTTTCGTTTTCCCGAATGCGGGAGAGGATGCCTTGGTGAAGATGGAGAGGAAGATCTAAGGCCCGAGCCGCGGCCTCGGTGGTGAGGTCGTCTTCGGTGGGACCCAGCCCCCCGCTTATCAGAAGGAAATCCGTTCGGGTCAAAAGCCGCCGGAGATGAGAGACAATGGCCTCCTCATCATCCCCCACATTTACCATCTCCACCACGCGGTAACCGTAAGAGGAAAGGAGCCGGGCGGCCTCGTAGCTGGTGGTGTTGAGGACCCGTCCGGCCAGAAGCTCGTCTCCTACCGCAAGAAGGGCCCCTTGAGCCATCTTCTAACCTCGGCTTCCTCAGCTCATTCTACTTTAAAGAAGGTCCCAGAGCCACCTCTTTGCCCTTTCCTGAAAGCCCTCGCTTGAGGGAGGCCTTGAGCGAAAGCGCTTCCTTGAGGTCAAAGCCCGTGGGTTTCTGGAAGATGCGGATCTCAAATTCCGGGGCCGCGGCCAGGATGTGGTCGAAAATGTCCGCCTGGATCTTTTCGTAGGGCACCCAGCGGGTATCAGCCACGAAGCAATAGACCTCCAAAGGGAGCCCTTCGGAGGTGGGCTGGAGGTGACGCACCATGAGGGTCATGTCCTTGCGGATCAAGGGATGGGCCTTGAGGTATTCCTCGATGTAGATCCGGAAGGTGCCCAGGTTGGTGAGTCTTCGGCCATTAAGGGGGGAGGCCGCAGTATCGATCCCCATCTTCCTGTTCCATTCCTCGATCTCTCGGAGTTTTTTCTCGAGATAGTTCCGTAGGAGATGCACCCGCTTGAGACGCTCAAGGAGCTCGCCTTCCAGGAACTTCACCGAGGACTGGTCCACCAGGAGGTGGCGCTTAATACGCCGGCCCCCGCTCCTTTCCATCCCCCGCCAGTTCTTGAAGGACTCCTCCATTAAGCGGTAGGTGGGGATGGAGACAATGGTCTTGTCCCAGTTCTGGACCAGGACATTGTAAAGGGTCATCTCGACCACTTCTCCATCCGCCCCGAACTGCGGGGCCTCGATCCAGTCGCCGATGCGGATGAGGTCCTGGCCGATGATCTGGAGGCTGGCCACAAAGGAGAGGATGGTGTTGCGGAAGACCAGGATGAGGATGGCGCTGACCGCTCCCAGTCCGGAAAGGAGTCCCCAGGGAGAGCGTTCAAGGAGGGTACAGACGGCCACGATCCCTGCGGAAAGCCAGACCAAGAATTTCACAATCTGGACATAGCCCCGGATGGGGTGCCGGCGAGCCAAGGGGAGACGGTTGTAGAGTTCCAGGAGCACGGAGAGGCCCCGGTTGAGGGCCAGGGCCGCCACTGGGGCCAGGGCCACTTCCACCGCTCGAACCAGAAAGGGACGGGCCGGGGGGACCAGGGCCGCGCCATAGTAAAGCACCGCCAGGGGCACCAGATAGGCCAGGGCCGAAAAGACCCCGTGCTTTACCAAAAGATCGTCGAGATCTGTGCGCGAACGCTCGGCCAGCCGATGAATGAAACGCACCAAAAGCCTACGGGTAACCCAAAAAGAGAACCAGGAAAGGACTAAGAGGAGAAAAACCTTGGCGGGAAGGAGGAATTTTTTAGGAAACCAAGGCCATTTCATGCAAAAAGGCCGGCTTTTATGGCCTCCGCTTTCTCAAAGGTCTCCACGATGGCGGGATAAAGGTCCTTCTCCGAGACCTTGGCAGCCTCGAGCAAGCCCTCCGGCAAATGATAGGCAAAGACATCCACCCCGGTACCGATTCCCATGAGGTTGACCAAGGCGTTGGAGAGGGCGGTAAGGGCAGCGGTGCGGGTCTCCAGCATGAGACTTTCGTCGTGATGGGCCCTCACGGCGAAGTAGACCTCCTTGGGGAATCCCCAGCGGCGCAAGAGCTCCGCCCCCACGATCCCGTGGTCTGCTCCCAAGACGATCCACTCCGCTTGCATGAAGGTGAGCTCGGGGTTTTTCTGCAGGACCTCCCGAAGGTTTTCCATCTCCCCTTCCACATAGAGGTCGATCACGATCTTACCGATATCGTGGAGCAGGGCCGCAGTAAAAAGATTTTCCGGCCGGGAAAGCCCCCCTCTTCGGGCCAGGGCTTCGGCCATGAGACCACAGGCCAGGGAATGGGTCCAGATCTGCTCCGGAGTCAGGTTGTAGCCCTTGATGGGCTCTTTGAGGTATTGGCCCATACAGGAGGCGATGAGAACGAACTTGATCTGGTTGATGCCCAGGAGGGAGAAGGCCTGGAGCAGGGTGTTGACCTTGCGGGGCAGGCCGAAGGCCGCAGAATTGACCAGCTTGAGAAAATTGGCAGTGATGGCCGCATCATGCCGCACCACCCGTTCGAGCTCTTTAAAATCTAAACGCTCGTCCTGCAGGAGGCGCAGGGCCTTCTGGGCCGTTTCCGGAAAGTTGGGAATGCGGTCAATCTTTTGGAAGATCTCATCTAAGAGGGCGGCTAGACCTGAGGGCTGATTCACAAGGCCTCCGGCTGATCAAAGGTATAGACTATCAAGCCTTCGCGCAGAGAAACCCACACCCTGCGCGGTTCCATACCTCCTACCTTTTCTATCTGCGGCTCCAGACCCAGGCGTTTGAGATAGAAGCGGGCAGCGGCCAGGTTGCGGGCCCCCAGGTCCAGGGCCTTGGGGACCTTCTTGAAACGCCCTGCCCCTACCACAGCCACCCGAGAGCGGAGAGGATCGCCGCCTCGGGTCCGAAACTCTTGGACAAAGGCCGGGATGGCCTCATTGGCGAAGAAACCCGGGGCCCCCTCCGGGGCCTTAAGCCCCCGGGACTCGGGAAGCACATAATGCAGGAGCCCTGCCACCTCGTTTTCCCGATCCAAGAGGACCAGGGCCACACAGGCCCCGAGATTCTCCGTCTCTAGGGGTTCTTCCCCCTTGACCACTGCCCAGCGTCCCTGGAGGACCTTCATAGGCCTATCATGCCTTAATCTTCCAGGATGCGCAATACCCGGGTGGGGGCCGTGACCACCTCCAGGCGGTCGATCTCCGAAAGGGCCTGTCTTACCGCCTCTTCCCGGGCCTCGTGGGTGAGCATCACGATGGGCACCGACCCCCTCTCCCGGCGGCCCTTCTGGATCACGGAGGCGATACTGATCCCGTGGCGGCCCAATATCCCGGAGATCTTCGAAAGGACTCCCGGGCGATCCACGGCGGAAAAGCGGAAGTAGTAGCGGCTTTCCACCTCGGAGACGGGTTTGATCTCTAAAGGGGCCTCGCGGAAGAGGAGGGGACCCGGCCGGGCCCCGGAATGGAGGAGCCGGGCCGCGTCCAGGAGATCCGCGGCCACCGCGCTGGCCGTGGGCTCCGCCCCCGCCCCCAGACCATAGAGTAAGACCTGACCCACGAAGTCTCCCTCCAGGAGAA
>QOAM01000076.1 GCA_003978075.1 Thermodesulfatator sp.
CGCCCTTTTGGTCCTAACCTTTCCGCCGCAGGCAGAGCGAAATAGCCCGGCCCACACCCCAGATCCACCAGAGTTTCTCCTGGGGTGAGTTCTAAAAGCTCGAGGACCGCCTCCGGAGGGAGAAGCCTGCGCCGCTCTTCAGACTCTAATTTATGTTTCTTGCGAGGATCAAAGCGGTGAGCCATCAAGGAATAACCGAGACTTCTGAAAAGTTTTCTTTTCCTTAGGGAATTTTATCCCCAATCTCTTTTACCTCCGAGTCCGCTTTTTATAAAGGTCTCATAACCCTTTCTAAGGTCTGAGCCAGGCTTCGGATCTCCCATTGAGCTCGGGGATTGGTGCGCTTTTCAATGAAGTCCCGCCACACAAAATAGGGCCCGGTGGCCAACACCGTAGTGGCCGCCCCCTGAGGAGTCACAAAGCGGGCGTCCTCCTTCTTTACCCCTAGGGAGATTAGCCGGCGATAGGCAGCAAGCCCCCTCTCGATCTCCCTGCGGTAAAGTTCTCTGGCCCCGGGAGCGGAGGCGAAAGAGGGAGGCTCTACAAATTGGTCCACCGAGGTGTAGCGATGGGAGCGCTGATTAAAGTTGAGCCAGGTGTGGCGCACGAACTGGTGTGAAAAGAGCCGGGAAAAGCCCTCCGCCACCACTGCGAACCAGCCGAAGGGCTCCTGCCCCGGTACTTGGATTACGCTTACTCGCGGAAGGGCTATAAGGCCGGAGTTGGGGGGCTGGCTTTGCGAAAAAAGTCCCTCAAGTGATCCTTCGTAGACCTTTTGGAGAGCCGGACCCTCAAAAACTACAGCCGGAAAGGAGAGAAATTCCCGGTCGGATATACCGGGATCGAGAAGCCTCTGAAATTCCTCGGAGGTCAACACTTCCGCAAAATGGCGAAGGTTAAGCTGGAGACGGGAGGTCTTCGGGTCGTACCAGGCCTTGTAGAGAGCGGCCAGAAGATCAGCCGAGGGTTCGGAAAGTTCCACCGTGAGAGGAGAATGGGCAAAGACACTTCCGTGGCCGGCCTTCTGGAGATGGCTCAAAAAGCTTCTCAAGCGTTGGGGATCCCGAAAGCGCTCCTCGGAGAAGAGAGAAAGAGGGGGCCCCTCGGCATAACAGATTCGGGCTCCTAGAAAGCTCAAAAAAAGGGTACGGCGCAAGGCCTCTGCCTTTCCTTCCCGGAGCAAGCCTCTGAGGAACTCTCGGGCCTTTTCCCTAAAAAGAAACCGTAGGTCTTTCATTGATACCCCCCGGTGCTCCCGAAGCCTCCTCGGGAGCTCTCCGCCGGGGGCCCAGAGACCTCCTCCAGTTCCGCTTCAGTGGCCACAGAAAGGAGGACCATCTGGGCCAAACGTTCTCCTGCGGCGATCCTTACGGGCTGCGCGCGCAAATTAAGGACCAGGATTTGGAGTTCATCCTCTTCCCCGCAGTAATCAAAATCAATGACTCCTGCGGAGTGGGGAAAGATAAGACCCTTTTTACGAAAGAGACTGGAACGAGGGAAGATGAACAGGGCATAAGGCCTTTCGGTCTGAATGACCAGGCCCGTGCGCACGAAGGTTGGCTCCCCAGGGGCGATTTCCTGATCTTCCAAGGCAAAGAGATCGAAACCTACCGCCCCAGCCGAGGCCCTTTCTGGGAGCCTAGCCCGGGGGTCCTTGCGCCAGACCCGGATCTTCATGCCCTTTTTATACCCTAAAAGAGACCCTTGAGAAAGCCCCTTTTTCGTGGGAGCTTGGCCCTAAATCCTCACCTCTTTCAAGTCTTTTAGAGACCTTTGACTTCTTAGAAGTTTTAGGGTTGACTTTGGTGTTACCAGTTTTAGAATAGTGTTATCAAGAATTCCTTGCAGGAGGAGGTAAGGATGTTCAGAAGGCTATGGTTTTGGGGATGGGTAGGGCTCTTGTGGTTGGGCATCGGGGTTGGAACGAGTTGGGCCCACTTCCTGATTACCGTACCTTCCCAGGGGCAGGGCTATGGCGTGCGGGGACAGGCCCTCCAGGCCTTGGTCCTCTTTGGGCACCCCTTTGAAGGTATCCTCTACGACCTGAAGGCCCCTAAGGGATTCATGCTCACCCCGGATGGCAAAAAGGACACCATCTCCTTTAGGCGCATCGAGGTCCGTGACTACGCTTCGGGACGCAAGCGCTTCGGCTATCGGGTGGAATATCTCCCTACTTCCCGGGGCGACTACTACCTCTGCCTTTCAGCCCAGCCTTATCTCAACCAGGAAGAGGAGGTGATCTGGCAGGATCACATGAAGTTACCCCTCCATGTCCAAGTAGAACGGGGCTGGGAGAACCGCTGCGGATTCTCCCTAGAGATTGTCCCCCTCACCCGGCCCTACGGTCTGAGGGTGGGTCAGGTCTTGCGCGCACGCGTCCTTTTAAACGGCAAGCCCGCCCCGGGCCTCACCGTGGAACTGGAAAAATTTAACGGCTTTTATATCCCGGATGAGAAGCTCCCGGTGGACGCTTACGGACGCATCAACGAACCCTTGATCACTCAAACCCTGCTCACCGACGATCAAGGTTATTTCGTGGTGGGGTTCCCGGAGGCCGGCTGGTGGGTGATCAATGTCTCGGTGCCTGCGGGAAAGGCCCCCTACGCCAACCGTACTTTTCCGTTAGTGATCCGTTCCGGAATGTGGGTGTATGTGTTTCCTAATCCAAACCTACCCTCCACCGGTTTTGAATTGCTCAAGGGGACTCGCTGATGCATATTGCTGATGGAGTGCTTCCGGCCTGGGTTTCGGCCACGGGATGGGTCGTAACCGCCCCTGGGGTGGGGCTCAGCCTCAGGCACTTGCCGGTGGAGGAAATCCCTAAACTGGCCCTTATCACCTCGGCGGTGTTTCTAGCCTCTCTGATCCATGTGCCTTTGGGCCCCACCAGTGTTCACCTCATCTTTAACGGCCTAGCCGGTCTTCTTCTGGGCCCTTTGGCCTTTCTCTCCTTTTTCGTGGCCCTGACCCTGCAGGCCCTTCTCTTCCAGTTCGGGGGGCTCTTTTCTCTAGGAGTCAATACCCTGGTCATGGGAGGGCCGGCCTTTCTCGTGGGATGGATCTCTCGAAGGCTTCCGGGATCCCGCAGACCCCTTTTAGCCGGATTTCTGGGAGGCGGGGCCATCCTGGTCTCCGGGGTCCTTCTGGCCTTGGCTCTGAGTCTGGCTGGCCAAGGTTTTATCTCCGTAGCCAAACTGGCCCTGGTTGCCCATCTTCCCGTGGCCCTGGTGGAAGGAATCATCACCGGCCTAGTGATCTTCTTGTTGCAGAGGATTCGCCCGGAGGTGCTTCTCGTCTCCCTGGCCCTTTTGGCCCTACCCTCCGTTTCTTGGGGACACCGCCTGGATGCCGATGTCTATCTTACTCCGCAAGGCCTTCGGGTGGAGGCCTACTTCCCTGACGGAACCCCGGGACGAAATGACCGGGTAACGGTTTACTGCCAGGGGAAAAAGGTAGCAGAGGGGAGGACCGACGCCCAAGGGGTGGCCCTGCTGCCCCGGCCGAAAGACTGCCTACAGGCCCGCATCGTGGTCACCGGCTCCTTGGGGCACCGGGCGGTGCGCACCTTGACCCTGGCCCCAACCTCCTCCCCTCAGCCTGGCCCTCCCCCTCGGGCTCCCAAGGAACCCTTTCCCTGGAAAGGGGTCCTCTCCGGGCTGGGGTTCATCTTCGGGCTCGCGGGCCTAATCCTGGCCTGGGACACCCGCAGGAGGTTGAGGAGCCTTGCATCTTCCAGAAATTGATCGATACGCCCATGGCCAGAGTCCCCTTCATCGCCTGGACCCGCGGCTGAAACTGCTGGCCCTGGTCCTTCTCCTGCTGGCCACAAACCTGACCCGCCAGCTCCCTGGAGCCCTGATCGCCCTGAGCGGGGCCCTGGGCCTCGTCCTCCTCTCCAGGCTCCCTTTGCCTTTTCTCCTCTGGCACCTCAAGGCCCCCGCCCTTCTGGCCCTTCTCCTGGGCCTGGGTCTGGCCCTTTTCACCCCCGGAGAACCGCTCCTAGGACCGATCACCGCAGAAGGCCTCCTCCTGGGGATTACCCTCATCATGAAAGTCCTGGCCTGCTTTCTCTATTTCTTGGCCCTGGTAGCCACGGCCCCTCTCTTTTCCACTATTCGGGCGGCGCGGTCTCTCGGGATACCGGAAAAACTCCTGGCCTTACTCATCTTTACCTACCGGTATCTCTTCGTCTTCTTGGATCGAGCCCGCAACCTCTCTCTGGCCATGCAAGCCCGGGGCTTTCGCGAGGGCACCAATAAACACACTTATGAAACAAAGGCTCGCCTCTACGCCCTCCTCTTCCTCCGGGCCTACGAAGATACGGAAAGGATCCTCCTGGCCATGCAGGCCCGAGGCTTTTCTTCTCCCAAAGTACCCGGCCTCCCCCCTCTAAACCGAGAGCAACTCCTCCAGGCCCTGCCTCTCTTCACCTTACCTTTGGCCCTTTTAGCCTTGAATTTCCTGTGGTAACTTTTAAAAGATTTGAAAAAATTTGAAATAAAAGGCAAAACGGGGTTAAGGGGCAGCCTTAGGGGAAAGAACTTAGGCAAAGGCCCCGAAATCAAAGGAGGAGGCGCTCATGCCGCTTAGGGCCTATATTCTTATCAATACCCAGATCGGAAAGACGGCGGAGGTGGCTCAGACCCTGTCGGAGATGCCGGAGGTCAAGAAGCTGGACATTATTATGGGGCCCTATGACATCATCACCGAGGTGGAGACCGAGGACCACGATACCCTTTCTGAAGTGGTCCTTCGCAAGCTCCAGAGTATCCCCTACATCCAGCACACCATGACCTGTCCGGTGGTGAAGATGTCTTCTGAGGGCCACTAGAGCAGCCGCAGGAGGCGAGTGGCGTAGCGTTGTGAGGCCCCTAGGAGCTGGGTTAACCCTTGCTGCAGGGCTGAGGAGGCCCGGGCGCGGGCCTGGGGCTCGGTGAGCCAGCGGCGGAGGATGGTTATGGTCTCGGCAGCCCCCTGAGCTTGGCAAGCCCCTCCCACAGTAAGGAGGTGGCGGGCTTCTTCCCGAAAATTCTCCATATGAGGGCCGAAGACCAGGGGCACTCCCCATACCGCGGGCTCCACCGGGTTTTGTCCCCCTCGCGGGACGAAACTTCCTCCTATGACCGCGGCGGTGGCTAGGCCGTAAAGCCCGAAGAGGGGGCCGATCTCGTCCACCAGGAGGATACGGGCCGTCTGATTGCGGCTGAAAAGTCCCACCGGGGTGCCCAAACCCTCTAGGGCCTTGCGGAAGGCCGGAATTCTCTCCAGGTGTCGCGGGGCCACCACCAAGCGCGTCCCCTCAAGGGAAGCGAGTCCGGCTGCCACCTCCCGCGCCAAAACCTCCTCTCCTTCCCGCAAGCTCCCCAAGACCACCACCTTCTCTCCCTCTTGGAGCCCGAGGCGCGCGGAGAGGGCGGTGAGGTCTACCCGGGCCCTCTCCCTTACCAGGAGGTCGTACTTGGCGTTGCCCAGTACCTCCACCCTTTTTGGCGGAACCCCTAAGGCCACAAAGCGCTCCCGATCTCTCTCCGAGATAGCCCCCACGAAGCTCAGCCTTTGAAGCAGGGGGGTAAAAAGTCTTCGCAGAGCAAGGTAGCGGGGGAAACTGCGGTCTGAAAGGCGCCCGTTGACCACACACACCCGTATCCCCCTACGCAGGGCCTCGGCCAGGAGATTGGGCCAGAGTTCGGTCTCCACCAGGACCAACATCTGGGGCCTTAAGGTCTCTAGGGTCCGGGTCACCGTGCGGGGGCCGTCCCAAGGGGCGGGAAATACCTGGGCCCCGAGCCCGCGCCGCCGGGCCAGGCCCAAGGCGCTTTGGGTCTGAAGGGTGAGGACCACGCGCAGGGAGGGCTCCCGATCTTTCAGGGCTACGAGCAGGGCCTCGGCCGCCCGCAGTTCCCCCACCGAGGCCGCATGGATCCACAGATCCACCGGCCCGGCCTCCAGAGGACGGAGGCGTTCGGGGAAGAAAGGGCGCAGGAGGCCTTCAAGGAGAAGGCTTGCGGTGCGATAAAGCCCGTACACGGCGCTGACGAAAGACCTCATAGAGGGCGATGGCTCCGGCCACCGCGGCGTTCAGGGACTCCACTCTTCCGGCAAGGGGAATGGCTAGGAGCTCGTCACAGGCCTGGCGCACCCCCCGGCGCAGCCCCTGCCCTTCGCTGCCCACCACCAGTCCCACCGGGCCGGAGAGATCGGCCTCGAAGAGGGCCCGCGGGGCCTCCGCTGCCAGACCTAAGATCCGGAACCCTTCCTCTTGGAGCCGGGAAATAGCCTGTCGGAGGTTGGTCACCCGAGCCACCGCCAGGTGGAAGACCGCCCCGGCTGAGGCCTTAATCACCGTAGGGGTTACTCCGCAGGCCCGATGTCGGAGAAGGACCACTCCTTGGGCCCCTAAGGCCTCAGCGCTCCGCAGGAGAGAGCCCACATTTTGGGGATCGGTAAGCTCGTCCAGCAATAGGACCACAGGGTCTTTTTCTGAGCCGAGCCTCTCCAGCAGGCTCTCCAGATCCAGGTAGGAGAACTCCCGTATATAGGCCACCACCCCCTGCGTTTGGGCCTCGCGGGGGACCTTGGGAGGGGTAAAGCGCCGGACTACCCGCACCGGCACCTCCAGTTTGCGGGCCATCTCCAGCACCCGGGCCCTGCGGCCCCGCAGGCCTTGGGCCGCGATCCAGATCTCTTCTATCTTTTCCGGTCGACTTCGTAGGAGTTCGAGGACGGGATTGATCCCCCAGACTAGCTCGGCCATGAAAGGACACGTGGTGGGCGACACCTTTCCGCCCGCACGATGGCCGCTAGATCCTCGAAGGCCCGCTCCACCTGGTCGTTGATCACCACATAATCAAACCAGGAGGCGAAGGTCAATTCCTCGCGGGCCCGGGCTAGCCTTTTCCTAAGGGCCTCTTCGGTTTCGGTTCCCCGGCGGCGCAGACGCCGCTCCAGCTCCTGCAGAGAGGGCGGGGCCACAAAGACGAAAACGGCCTGGGGAAAAAGGCGCCGGAAGTTAGAAGCCCCTTGCACATCGATGTCTAGGAGAAGATCCTCTCCACGAGCCAGAGCGCTCTCCACCTCCGCCCGGGAGGTCCCATAAAGGTGGCCATGCACCTCGGCCCATTCCAAGAATTCTCCCTGGGAAATCATTTTTTGAAACTCCTCGCGGGAAACGAAATAATAATCTTTACCGTTTACCTCTCCCGGCCGAGGTCGGCGGGTGGTGTGCGAGACGGCGAAGCGGAAACCCAGCTTCTGGAGGAGAAGACGACAAAGGGTGGTCTTTCCCGCCCCGGAAGGCGCAGAGACCACTAAAAGGAGGGCTGGCATGCGCCTCTTAAGCGGCCTTTTTGCTCCGCTTGGAGGCTCCTTTCTCCTCCTCGCTCCCTTTCTGGATGTTGGCACACTCCTCGTGCATCTTGAGGAGGTCGGACATCAGGCGCTGGGCAATGGTCTCTGCCTGGATAGCCGAAAGGATCACATGGTTGGAATCAGTAATGATAATGGAACGGGTCCGGCGGCCCTGAGTGGCATCAATAAGGCGCTTGGACTCCTTGGCCTCCTCCCGCAACCGCTTCATGGGCGCCGAATTGGGATTTACAATGGCCACCACCCGCTCCGCCACCACCGAATTTCCAAACCCGATGTTGAGCAAACGGCATTTACAACTCATAACCTTCTCCTCCCTTTCTCATTTTGACGTTTTCTTTTTAATCCTTCTCCTCCTAGCTGTCAAATCTCTTTCGGAGATTCCCTCTCTTCTCGGCAGAAAAACGCTGCAGGGCACAGGCGCAGGAAAATCTCTTTAAGGGGGAAGATCAGGGCGTAGGCCAGGAAGATTGCGAAAAGGGTTACCTGGGGTTCGGCGGCCACTACGGCAAAGGCCAGGATAAGACCCGGGAGGAGATAGGTGAGCTGAGTCTCCCGGAAACGGAGGACCTTGAAACTGGGATAGGAAAAAGGAGAGATCATGAGAAAGGAGACCGCATAGATCATGAGGACCAGGGCTACATGCTTGACCGGGAACTCCGCTCCCACATGTTTTAGGAAGATCACTGTGGAGGCCACCACTCCAGCGGCTGCCGGGCTGGGAAGCCCCTTGAAGTAGGAAGAGAGGTTGGGCTCCTCCACATTGAAGCGGGCCAAACGTAGGGCCGTGCAGGCCACATAAACGAAGGCCGCCAGCCATCCGTAGCGCCCGTAGGTTTTAAGGGCGAATTCGTAGGCCACCACCCCAGGGGTTACCCCGAAGGAGACCATGTCGCAAAGGGAATCATATTCCAGGCCAAAGCGGCTGGTGGAGCGGGTGAGCCGGGCCAGGCGCCCGTCCAGGACATCGCAGACCATGGCCGCTAGCACCGCCCAAGAGGCCACGGTAATCCTCTGGGAAAGGGCGGCGATGAGGGCAAAAAAACCAGCAAAAAGATTTCCAGTGGTGAAAATGTGCGGCAGAAGGGCGATCTTTCTCACGAACCTCTCCAGGGAAGGAGGGCCAACGGGGTCTCTCCAGCCCGCACCCGGTGCCCCTCCCGCACCAGGAGCCGTGCTCCCTCAGCGGGAAAAAAGAGTTCCACCCGGGAGCCCAGTTTGATCATGCCCAGGCGATCCCCAGCCAGGACCTCGTCTCCTGGACGCAAAAAACTCACTGTACGCCGGGCCAGAATCCCCGCTACCTGCACCACCAAAACCGGCAGGCCGTCGTCTCTTTCTAGGAAAAAATAGCGCTTTTCGTTCCGGGCTAGGGCCCTTTCCCAGAAGGCCGGCCACTTTTCCCCTTTCTGCCAGCGAATATGTCTTACCCTGCCCGAGACCGGAGAACGGTTTACATGGACATCTTGCAGGCGCATGAGGATCCCCACTCGGTAGACCGGGCCGGGGAAATCCTCCAACTCCGCAAGGTAACGCACCAAGGCTACCTCGCCGTCGGCAGGGGAGATCAAAAGTTCTCGATCCCAAACAGGCTCCCTATAGGGGTCGCGAAAAAACCAGAGCGCCAGGCCGGAGAACAGCCCGCAGAGACCGGCCCCCCGTTTCCTGCCCGAGGCCGCCGCTGCTGTGCCTGCCAGCGCTGGAAGTACTATCCAAGGCCAGCCTTCACGCACGATACGCATGTTTTCCCCCTTGGGCCCTTTGGCGGGCCAGTTCCAACCGGGCCTGCATGGCCATTATTTGCGCCCTCAGGGCCACCCGCAGATCCTGAGGTGAGGGATTGAGCGGGGCTAAAGCCGCCCGCACGATCCGCTCGGCCTTACGCAGGGTGGCCTCTGGGTCCCCAGGCACCCCAGAGGCGTCAATCACCACATCTCCGCCCACAGCGTAGAGCCGTCCGTCTGGCCCGCGCTTGTAAACATAATGTGGCCCAGAGAGGACCAGATCCCCTCCGGCTATCAGATGGGCCCTCTCGTGGGCCCGGACCATCTGGTCTATCTGGCGCAGGCGGGCTATCTCCAGGAGGGCCGCCCAGTCTAGATCCCTTTCCGAGGAGCTCTTAAAGGGCTCCTTTCCTCCCCCCACAGCCTCTGCCTGACCCTGCCGGGCCCGGGGAATGTTCCCCGTGATCCAAGAGGTTCGCGCCAAGGACCCTATCCGCACCCCTAGCCCTCCAGCTTCTCCTTCACTGAGGGGAAAAGTTCGATATCCGTATGGGGCAAAAAGAGGGCCGACATATAATAATCCATGTAGCGCGGGTGAGCGGAAAGCTCGAAGTGGGTCATCATCCGGGCCACCTCCGCGGCCTTTTCCCGCATTTCGCGCGACAGGGCCATAAACCGCGCCCCCAGGAGACTGCTATTCCCCACAAAGAAAAATCTATCTCTAGGAAGGTCCGGAAGCAACCCTATAGTGATGGCCTGTTCCAGATCTAAGTAGCTCCCGAAATTTCCCGCAAGAATTACCCGTTCTAGCGCCTCCACCGAGAGTCCCACTGACTCTAGCAGGATCTGACAGCCCGCAAATATGGCTCCTTTGGCCCGGATGAGGTTGTCGATATCCGCCTCGGTGAAGACGATGTCTTCGCCGGTGGCCGAGTTTTCCGCCCAGACCAGGACGTACTCCCAGCCGTCGCGTCCCTCGCGCAGCCGGGGATGCTCGAGATCTCGCCGGAACTTCCCCGACCGATCGATGAGGCCGTTAAGAAAGAGCTGAGAGAGGAGGGCGATGATCCCTGAGCCGCAAATACCTTTGGGTCGTCGCCCTCCGATAGTAAGGAGCATGGGCTCGTAAGTGTGAGGGTCGAGGTGCACAGCCTCGATGGCCCCTGTGGTGGCCCGCATGCCGTGGCGGATACCCCCGCCTTCAAAGGCCGGCCCTGCGGAGCAAGCCGCGCAGGCCAGGAAGTCCCGGTTACCCACCACGATTTCCCCATTGGTGCCGATATCCAGGAAGAGGGTCAGGGGGTCCTCTTCGAAGAAACCGGTGGCCAGTACCCCGGAGACGATGTCCCCGCCGATATAGCTGGCCACCATGGGAAAGATATAGAT